>JAYQWI020001352.1:0-24836 GCA_035871815.2 Candidatus Parabeggiatoa communis | reverse complement strand
CATCAAAACACCTCACAATATTAATAAAAAATGCTATTTCCTACTCTCAACTTTGGCCTGTTTTTCTTAGTCGTATTTTTTGTGAGTTGGTTTTTGTATCGTCAACCTAATGCTCGCAAATTATTTTTACTCTTAGCCAGTTATTTTTTCTATGGCTTTTGGGATTGGCGTTTTGTTTTGCTGTTGTTTGTCAGTTCAAGTTTAAATTTTCTGGCCGGACGCCTGATTGAAAATTCAGTCATCGCTCAGCAACGCAAATTCATACTGCTCATTGCCATCATCATTAATTTAGGATTACTAGGCTTTTTTAAATATTACGGCTTTTTTCTGGACTCGTTAGCTGATTTAGTGTTCGCATTGGGGATAGAGAAAGATTTACCTTTCCTTGAAATCATTCTGCCAGTAGGCATTTCATTTTTTACCTTTCAAGGCATTTCTTATATTGTCGATGTTTACCGTGGCAAGGTTAAAGGGCATTATGGGATGCTAGATGTCATGCTGTACATCTCATTTTTTCCACAATTAGTCGCAGGGCCGATTGTAAGAGCATCGGACTTTCTGCCACAACTTCAAGCAAAACCGGAACCTCATCATTTACTGGCCGCGATGGGTATCTTGCTCATTCTATGGGGGCTTTTCAAAAAAGCGATTATCGCAAATTATTTATCAGTCGAATTAGTTGACCCCGTTTTTTTTGAACCAACAGCTTACAGCACTTATGACTTATTGTTAGCCTGTTATGGCTATGCGGTTCAAATCTATTGTGATTTTAGTGCTTACAGCGATATTGCTATTGGCGTAGCGGCCTTGCTCGGCTATCATTTCCCTAAAAATTTTGATCAACCTTATCGAGCCGAAAGTTTGCGCGAATTTTGGCAACGTTGGCATATTTCCTTATCGACTTGGCTACGCGATTATCTTTATATTCCTTTAGGGGGTAATCGACAAGGCACTGTGAAAACGTATCGTAATATTTTCATTACTCTATTTCTTGGCGGCCTTTGGCATGGCGCTGCCTGGCATTTTTTATTCTGGGGGAGTCTACATGGATTAGGCTTGATGACAGAACGCTTTTTGCAACAATTTCGGACAATATCAAAACCTTCAAGACTGCACCGCTACGTTAAGATTTTCTTAATATTTCATTTTATTTGTTTGACTTGGATTTTTTTCAGAGCAGAAGATTTCAATGCCGCTATCCGCTTTATAAATGCCTTCAGCAATTGGGATACCCCAGCAACGCTGATGACACCTTTTCTGATCACGCTAGTTGTATTAGGTATGAGTATTCATTTTATACCCTCTCAAACCTGCCGACTAGAACGCTTTTTCAATCGCCAACCCGTCATCATACAAGGGTTAATCGTTGGAATAGCCATTGTGACAATAGAAGCATTTGGGATGGAAGGTGTCGCCCCTTTTATCTATTTTCAATTTTGAGTTTGTAATAGGTGATTTATAGCCTTTTTCTGTTAGTGCATCACTTGTAGGGGCTGCCCTTGCGTGTTTACCCTGTATTTAACCAAAGCGAGAATGGCTATATCACCTTTAAGAGTTGTAGTAGGCGCGGGATGTTAAACGTAAAATCAATATTGTTCAGAAAACTCTAAAAAAGTAAATAGAACGCAGATGACGCTGATTTATCCTAATTTTTCGATGTTTAATTCAAATTATTTCAACATCTTAAATAAAAAGTAATGAGGAAAAATGATAAGATTTGCTTTGACAAGCAAAAATCGAAAACCTTATGTTTTACAAGAACGGGAAAATAGCCATGCAGCTACCACCATTGAGGTTTGCTCAAACACAAACAACGTTACCAATCATGGGCAGACATCAGCATACGATGACTTTCTATAAGTTGTCATGTATTGTGATTATCGCTGTGCTTGTGACTCTGGTTTTAAATACTGAGGCTTTAGTCACTTGGACTCAGAATTTGCCGGTTAACCCAGTTAGCGATAAATTATTTGAAGCGGCCCAAAAATGGCATGATTTGATGGATGAATTAGGGCTAACAATAGTCTTTGATAAATTGCGTGAAGCGTTTCGTTTTTTTCAGGAGTTGTAATGATTAGCGGTTAAACGTAAAACTTTGACAAGTGATAATCCCTTTTTTTCCGTTTTTTTAACCTATTTTGTCACGGTTTTCATAATTGAAACGAAAAACTGAGCATCTACTTGTCTTTATTTTATCTCATGTAAGCTGGCATCTACCCCGGCCCGTAATTCAATCAAGCGCCCTAATAACCACAATAAATCAGACAAGCGGTTAAAATAAGGCAAAATGTTTGAATTGATTTTTTCGCCGGATTCTATCAAACGGACAATATGACGTTCAGTGCGGCGGCAAACGGTACGCGCCATATCAAAGGCTGCTGAAACCGTGTTTTCACCTGGCAGCGCCCAGTCAAAAAATAGACTTTCACTCTCTTCAAGACGACGAACATGCGCCGTGAGCGCATCAACCTTATCGCTAGTGATACTGGGTGGCTGTTTTTGACTATCAGCTGGTGTCGCCAGTGATGAGCAGACAACAAACAATTCTCGTTGAATGCTTTTAACAAGCTCACAGACTTCTGTATCTTGACAGATTGAACGGGCAAAACCCATTACAGAATTGAGTTCATCAATTGTCCCATAAGCTTCAACACGCAGGCTTGTTTTAGAAACACGGACACCATCAGCAAGACTGGTTTGCCCTTCGTCACCGCGCTTGGTTGAAATGCTTGCCATAATTTTTTCTCCTTGGATTTTTAAGATATTCTATAAATAAATATCATTCACATTCAACCTACCTAAGGGGTTGAGGCCTTTTTGATCTTGATAATCCCCTGTAGAGACGCACTGCCGTGCGTCTCTAAGCCCGTGCGTCTCTAAGCCCGTGCGTTTCTAAGGCCGTGCGTCTCTATCAACTAGGGTAGTCGTTCTACCCATTTTGCTATTTCTTCATCGTTTTCAATGTCAGGTTTTTGATCGGCTACAATGACTTTGTCATCGGTTTGAGGGACTGACTTAACCAGCAATTCATTTGGTAATTCATTGGGTTTGGACTGATAAGGGATAGGTATTGGTAATTTTTCCCATAAAGCACGTTCTTGTTCTCCGGCAACAGAAATATGTTCTGCTTCAATACGAAGTACTTTTCCGCTGATCGTAAAATACCCAATACCAGAAACTAATACTTCTTTATTTAAAAGTCCTTGCGCTTCTTTCTGATTAATCGGTTGCGTTATCCCTTTGATAACATGTTCATTTGGCGTTGTGATCAGTTTGAAAGTCCTATCATGGATTCGGATCACTTCCAACACACCGACCACTTTCACTTGACCTGGGGAGGGTAGACTCCCTTCTAGTCCTTTGAAAACACTGAGAGTTTCAGGTGTGATTGGCTTGCCATTCCCATTGAGTAAAATAATTTGATTGGCTCCTTGATTGAAGACATGGCGAAACCCCTGGAAAATATGTAACAAGGGTTTATCGTAGAGCGAATCTGCCATTTCTTTGTTCAGGGTTGCTGTTAGACTTTCTTGAAAATAGTCAAGACTTGTCCACTCAGAATTGAGTTCAGGGAACCAATCACTTTTTTGAAACAATTCGGGTGTTGCTTCACTGAGGGTAGGTGAGTCAACACGCAGTTGATTGCCTTGGAGTTCAAGTCCAAATTGTGTTGCGGCCTTTATCCATTTGGGCGGGGTACCTCGTATGGTGCTTCGTCCTTCAGTACGCAATCTGAGTGCGCCTTTGCTGCCTTCAACGAGGACTCTTAGTAATGATTGTAGTAATGTGACTGAAACCATGCGACTTTTCGCATTTTGTCTATCAATTTCGATTTGATAGGTTTGCATAAAGAGACCTATTTAATATAATTGTGAATTGTGAATTGTGTTCTTTGCCCCAGTTTTTGCACGCAAAAACTGGGGCAAAGAATTGTGAATGTTAATTCTTAATTGTTAACGGTTATGTCTAAGGCCAACAGATTATCGAACAAACTATAGAAATTATGTGTTCAAGAATTTAGGTGTTCAGAAATTATGAGTTTGTTTAGTGGGAATGATATATAGATATCGCTGATTTACGAACCCTTATCTCAGTTAAAATCGTGAACAAAATTTGTCTTGATGACTTTTCATTGTAAATTGAATATTAACAATTTGCTATTATGTTGACAATTTAAACTATAAAAATATTATGGATTATTCTACTTCATCCCCCCTTTGGCAATTTTGGATAGATCGAGGTGGCACTTTTACTGATATTGTTGCAAAACAGCCTAATGGAGATTTATTAACGCATAAATTGTTATCTGATAATCCGCAACACTATCAAGATGCTGCAGTGCAAGGCATTCGTGATATTTTAGGGTTAGCGCCAGATGAGCCTTTACCTATTCATCAAATTGCAGCGGTTAAAATGGGGACGACTGTGGCAACGAATGCTTTGCTTGAACGCAAAGGTGAACCCACGGTTTTACTCATTACGAAGGGTTTTGGGGATGCTTTGCGAATCGGTTATCAAAATCGCCCCGATTTATTTGCCCTTAATATTGTCTTGCCTGAATTGTTGTATTGCTGCGTCATTGAAGTTGATGAGCGTTATAGTGCAGAGGGTTTGGTGTTAAAACCGCTTTCACTTGAGACGGTTCGCGCAGATTTAGAAACTGTAAAAAGCCAAGGCATTTTTTCTGTCGCGATTGTCTTTATGCATGGTTATCGTTATCCCAAGCATGAGCAACAAGTGGCGGCTTTGGCGCGTGATTTAGGCTTTACTCAAATTTCTATTTCACACCAAGTCAGTCCACTGATTAAATTCGTCAGTCGTGGTGATACAACGGTTGTTGATGCTTATTTGTCTCCGATTTTGCGTCGTTATATCAATCGTATTGCTCAAAAAGTTAATCAGGTTAAATTGCTTTTTATGCAATCGAATGGCGGATTGACTGATGCTAACCGATTTCAAGGTAAAGATGCCATTCTTTCAGGGCCGGCCGGCGGATATGTTGGGGCTGTTAAAACCAGTGCTTTAGCTGGCTTTGATAAAATTATTAATTTTGATATGGGCGGCACTTCTACGGATGTTTCACATTACGCGGGGGAGGGGGAATATGAACGAGACTTTGAAACTTTGGTAGCTGGTGTACGGATGCGTACTCCTATTATGCGGATTCATACCGTTGCCGCTGGGGGTGGTTCAATTGTACATTTTGATGGCTTACGTTTTCGGGTTGGCCCCGATTCGGCTGGTGCGAATCCTGGCCCGGCGTGTTACCGGCAAGGCGGCCCCCTGACGCTGACTGATTGCAATGTCATGTTAGGCAAAATACAGGGGCGTTTTTTTCCCAAGATTTTTGGTGCGTCTGGTCAAGAGGCTATCGATGAGAATATTGTTAAAGAAAAATTGAACGCTTTGACGGCAGAAATCAATCAAGCTTTGGTGCAAAAACGCAGTGCTTTTGAAATTGCTGAAGGCTTTTTAAAAATTGCCATTGATAATATGGCCAATGCGATCAAAAAAATCTCTGTGCAACGCGGTTATGATGTGACTGAATATACGTTATGTTGTTTTGGCGCGGCTGCGGGGCAACATGCTTGTTTGGTTGCTGAGGCCTTAGGCATTAAAACTATCTTAATTCATCCTAAAGCGGGGGTACTCTCTGCGTTGGGCATGGGCCTGGCGGACATTCGTACCCTACACGAAAAATCTATCACGGCACAACTGAATGACACACTTCACACTGAACTGGAAAGGGTATTTAAACCGCTAGAAAAACAAGGCCGTAACGAATTACATGAACAAAATATTGATGATAAAAATATCACTATACAATATAAAGTGCATTTACGTTATACGGGGACAGATACGACGTTATTAATTGATTTTGCCTCTTGTGCTGATATGAAAGCGGCTTATGACAAGCTTCATCTGCAACATTTTGGATTTGTGCGTCACAAAACGCCGTTGTTTGTAGAAGCGGTTTCGGTTGAAGTCATTGGCGTTGCGCCTTATGCGATGAATGATCAGGCTTGCGTTTCGATGAAGTCGATTGAAACAATGCCAGCCAGTCCTATTGATACTGTCAGGATGATCTGCGATGGTAGAATAATTGACACAACGCCTGTTTATTTGCGTGATGAGCTCGCTATTGGTCAAAAAATCACGGGGCCCGCCATTATTGTTGAAAAAACGGGTACAACTGTTATTGAAGCTCAATGGCAGACAGAAATAACGCCACGTTACGATATGATTTTAACGGCAGGTGTCAGGCGTTCAGATGTCATAAGTTCAGACGTTCATAAATCAAAAGTTCAGGCGTTTAATCATTTAGAAGTGACTCAACCTAGCACGGTTGCAGATCCCATTTTGCTAGAAATTTTTAATAATCTTTTCATGTCAATAGCGGAGCAAATGGGGGCAACTCTAGCGAATACGGCCTATTCTGTGAACATTAAGGAACGATTAGACTTCTCCTGTGCCCTATTTGATCTGACGGGACAACTCATCGCTAACGCTCCACACATGCCCATCCATTTGGGTTCAATGAGTGACAGCGTACAAACGGTTATACAAGAACAGGGTGATACCCTGCAACCTGGCGATATTTTCATCTTAAATAATCCCTATCACGGTGGAACCCATTTACCTGATATCACGGTTATCAGCCCAGTATTTGAAGAGGTTATTTGTGAACAGTTGGGTGTCATTCGTAATGGCGTTCAAGCGTTTAGCAATCGACCATCAAAAGTCCTTTTTTACGTTGCTTCACGCGGACATCATGCTGATATTGGTGGCATCACACCGGGTTCAATGCCATCCCATAGTCGTACATTGCATGAAGAAGGGGTAGTGATTGATGTTTTCAAATTAGTCGATAAGGGACAGTTGCGTGAAACTGAAATCCGGGAATTGCTGTCTAGCGGCAGATATCCTGCCCGAAATATTGAACAAAACTTGGCTGATTTACGCGCTCAAATGGCTGCTAACGCTACTGGCATACAAGCACTGCATAACATGGTGCAACATTTTGGTTTAGAAAGGGTACAAGCTTACATGCAGCATGTCCAAGACAATGCAGAAGCGGCTGTGCGTCAATTATTAAGTATATTAAAAGAAGGCTCTTTTCGTTATGAACTGGATAATGGTGCAGCGATTCAAGTTAAAATAACCATTAATAAACAACAACGTGATGCCACAATTGATTTTAGCGGTACTTCAAAGCAACAAGACGATAATTTCAACGCGCCTCCTTCTGTATGCGTCGCTGCAGTGTTATATGTATTTCGTACCTTAGTACAAAAGGATATTCCTTTAAATGCAGGATGCTTAAAACCATTACGCTTGATTATTCCAAAGGGCAGTTTACTTAACCCTACTTTTCCCAAAGCGGTTGTCGCGGGTAATGTAGAAACCTCGCAGTATATTACCGACGCATTGTATGGTGCATTAGGCATCATGGCAGCCTCGCAAGGCACCATGAATAACTTAACTTATGGCAATGACAAACACCAATATTATGAAACCCTTTGCGGCGGATCAGGCGCAGGACCCGATTTTCATGGGACAAGTGCTGTGCATACACACATGACTAATTCGCGCCTCACCGATCCTGAAATCTTAGAATGGCGTTTTCCTGTTTTATTGGAATCGTTTACGATTCGTAAAAACAGTGGTGGCACAGGACGTTATCAGGGCGGTGATGGGGTAGTGCGGCGGATACGTTTTCAAAAAGCGATGACCGCTTCAATCTTATCAGGGCACCGCCATGTACCCCCATTTGGCATGGCAGGTGGACAAGCTGGACAAACAGGAAAAAATTGGGTAGAACGTGCTTCGGGAAGACGAGAAATTTTAGGGGGAACAGCGACAGTTGAAATGCAAGCGGGGGATGTCTTTGTGATTGAAACGCCAGGCGGCGGCGGATATGGTTGAATCAGTTATCAGTTATCAGTTATCAGTTATCAGTTATCAGTTATCAGTTATCAGTTATCAGTTATCATGAGAATACAACAGATTTGCGAGCTGTTGGTCTGCTTCGTTCATTCCGGTTGTGAATCGTGAACCTTCCCGAAGGTTCGGCGTGTGTGAATTGTAATGTGGATTGTATTCAATATTATCAATAAAAACAATGATTTAATCAATATTAATGCCATCGCATTCCTAATAAAATTAAGTTTTAGTAGTGAATTCAATCAAGAGTTGTTCGTGCGTATTAAGGTAACATTGTTCCAATTGGTTGATCAGTAAATCGATCTGCGCTTTATTATGATTAGCACAATGATTTTCAATTTTTTCAGATAATAGCGATAATTTTGAAGCACCAAAACAGCCCGCTGAACCTTTTAACTTATGAGCAGCCTTGCTCATTTGAAGCAAATCATCTTCCTGATGAGCATTTTTAATCTCATTGACGAGAGATTGAGAATGACTCAAAAACTGATTTATCAAAGATTCTAAAAAATCAGGGCTGCGTTTGGCACTTGCCTTTTTCAGTTTTTCGATGATTTTAATATCTAACATCAGTATAGAGTTCCAATTTAGATAGCGGAATTGTTTTTGCTTATATTAATATGTGAATTGATAATTGATAATTGTTTGGAAGTTCAATTTTTTTAATCCATAAGTCTTGTAGGAACGACAAGCTTGAGGAATTACACTTAAAAAATTCACAATTCTTTGCAACCCATTCCACACGGGTAGCAAAGAACACAATTAACAATTAATTGTTATTGATAATTAATAATTAATTATTAACCATTCACATTTTTCAATTCACGGGCTGCGGCCAATAAGGCTAAACGAGCAATCACACCATAAGCATAAAAGCGATTTGGGTAAGCATCGGGTGCTTGCTGATGTTCGGGGGTAATACAAGAATTGACAAAAGCCAAAGGCTCAAAATGCATCCCAGGTGCATTCAGATTTTCATTAACAGAGCGTGTTGTATGCACACGATAAAAACCGCCTACAACGAAATGATCTATCGTATAGACTACGGGTTCTGCGACGGCATCAAGGGGTTTCCATGTTTCAAAGGTATATACTCCCTCTTGCAAAATAACATGGCGAATAGATTTTCCTTCTTTGGTAGACGACATACGAGAGCGTTGTTTACGGTTGAGGGTAAGTATTTCATCAGCACTGTGTATTGTCATCACGCCCATACCATAACTGCCGGAATCCGCTTTAAGAATTATAAACGGTTCGTGAGGCACTTGATATTCAGTGTATTTGCGTCGTATAGCAGAAAGTAGGGCATCAACATTATCAGCCAAACAGTCATAACCCTCTTTTTTCATAAAATCAATTTCGCCACAATTTTTAAAAAGCGGATCAATCAACCAAGAATCAATGTTGATTTGCTCAGAAAATGTTTTAGCAACTTGACTGTAATAAGTAAAATGTGTGGATTTCAAGCGAGTAGACCAGCCTACTTCTAGCGGTGGTATAATCTTTTGATTAAGATCCTCAAGAATCGGAGGCCGTCCTAAAGACAAATCATTATTAAGTAGCACAATACAAGGGATAAAGCCATTAACGCATACACAATGGCCCTCCCGAATCAAGGGTTCAAGTTGCAGTTTTTTAGAACTGGGCAATGTCAATGATTGCGGTACTTTCATATCAGGCAACATCGAACCAATACGCACCTCATAGCCCGCTTTTTGCAAAATACCCTGTAAGGTTGCTACACTTTCCAAATAGTACAAGTTGCGAGTATGATTTTCTGGTATCAACAACACACCATGAGCAGACACATTTAAACGCTCAATTGCTGATTGCACGGCTTGCACACACAGTGGCATGGTGGAATGACTTAGATTATTAAAACCGGCGGGGAATAAATTGGTATCAACCGGGGCGAGTTTAAAACCAGCATTACGCAAATCCATGGAGGCATAAAAGGGTGCCGGTGTGTCTTGCCATTGAAGACGCAACCAATGTTCAATTTCACTTTGGTGTGCAAGCAAGTGTGCTTCAAGATATTCCAACGGCCCATGCAATGCTGTGGTAAGATATGGCGCGGCTTGTAAATCTGAGGAAACCATGTAGTGCCTTATTGAAAATGAATTGGGTAGAAAAATCGTAGACTCAAAAATAGGATTGATGTATTGAAAAATTGACAAATTAAATTATTTGAACACTCAATCACTTCTATATAATACCCTTTTACAAAGGATTAGTTGCTGACAAATTGACTATGAGATTTAGACACGGCATCATGCACTTTTATGGCATGATTTATCATAAGTCTTATGTTTGCGATATGACGGTATTAAAATTAAACAAGTCTCTATATGGAATGCCTCAGTTCTAAAAAAATGTGGGGCTTTGTTATCAGTACTTCCGTTTTTCATTAATCCATTCGATGCAAAAGTTTTTGCGTACAAATTACAAAACAATTAGCAATTCGCCATTATAAATAAATCACAATTCGCCATTCGCGCAAAAAAAACTTTAGGCGCGAACACAAATTGACTATAAAAAAAGATCATGAGTACTGACACCAGTTTTGCAGGTATTAAAGTCGTTGTTATAGATGATAGTAAAACCATTCGACGTACTGCTGAGACACTTTTAAAAAAGGCAGGCTGTGAAGTGATTACCGCTACTGATGGGTTTGAATCTTTATCAAGAGTCATGGAAGCGAAACCGGATATCATCTTTGTCGATATTATGATGCCCCGTCTTGACGGCTACCAGACTTGTGCTTTGATCAAAAATAATCCCGCATTTAAAAAAATTCCCATTGTCATGTTATCTAGTAAAGATGGCTTGTTTGAGCGTGCTCGGGGCAGAATTGTTGGAGCTGAACATTACATGACCAAACCTTTTACACGCGAAGAATTATTGAATACCATTAAAGCATACGTGGTGGATATCAAAAAAGCTGCCGCTTAGGTTAACCGGGAATTGGAAATCAATACAATTATAATTTATACCGATTTAACTTTATCCGTTCATTTTTTTTTGCAAAAACTTGAACAGCGAAAATTCATTAATATGACTTGAAATTCTTGTTTTTGTAAAATTAATAAATATCAAGCACTTAACAAATCGGTATAATGTCTATTATCCACACGACTGAGCCTGTCAGGACGAGAACAACGTTATCATTAACATTTTGATTATTATCACTTTTTTGCTAACTTCTCTGAGACAAGTGCTTATCTAATTAATATAACCGACTGTTTATTAAAAATAATGCCTTGTCCTGTCAATAAGGGTGATGACAAAAGATAAATAGAACTTTAATTATTAATGATAAAACAGATTTCGACTTCTCACCGAAACTGGTATTATGATAATAGACAAAACGCTGATTATCATGATGCTATGGATTGATCCTGTATCAATTCGCGTGAATCATCACAATCAGTTGAACCCACGCTCCCTTTCACCAAATCAATTTTCCACGCAAAACGTATTTCGCGATAAAAACGGTATTTAGCTTCGCTGGCCTTCGGTTCACGCTAAAGTTTCGCTTCGCGAAACTTTAGCGTTAAATGTGGAACACATTTCAGGACTACCTTATAATTAGAAATCATTTCTATAATTTAATAAGATTGAACTTTGACGATATCCTATTATGCCTATCGGATGAGTTGATTGAAAATGATGGGTTCTATTATTAAATTGCCAATTCTATTTATGAACTTCTCACAACATCAAAAGATAAGAGGTGGTAAATTATTTTATTTTTTGGAAAAGCCTCAAACTGGCGTTATGAGAAAAAAGTTTGATTGTCACTTCTACTTGGGGAGGGCTTAATAATCGGCAAAATAAATAGGGGGCCGTGTGCGACTTATGGCCTGTTATGAGTTAATTAAAAAGGGGTTATTATTAGGCCGTTGATGCTATTTGATTTATCTACAATCCATTCTCATTAGAACTGTCTTATTAACTGATAAAGTATTGAACTTTTGAACTTTTGAACAACTAAAAATAGCCTCTTCCTCTGTTATAATCAGCTCATTTTTTCTAATTTTCAGCCATGAGCTATAGCCACTATTAAAGCATAAGGACAAACACATCAATATTTCAGGCAAAAGTTTAGCAAAGTTAAACTTTCACCTGAAATTGTGTTTAGACAATCAAGTGTTCTTCTAATAATATAATAGGGGTAATAGATTGGGGTGGTTTTCTTTCGTGAATTGTGAATTATAAATTATAAATTGTCAATTTAAAACTCCATTTTCAAAGTTCAAATAAATGACACTGTGGCATAATGGTCATAAATATAAGTAAAATCAATAATTTATAATTATATTTTATAATGAAAGATTATCAAGACAGCCTGAAAAACAATTTTAGGAACAAAACGAATATTAAATAAATGCAAATATTTGAAAAACTTGCAGAACGCAAAAAGGGGCATTTAAAAACGAGGAACTCTCCATTGGAAATTCTCTATTATGAATTGGGAATTGAAATAAAATAGATATAAAAAACAATCCGTTCTTGGGTTTATGAAGCATTCCTTAATGAAGTATTTTCCATTCCTTAATGAACAATTCCCAGAAGCGAGTTTTTATAGAGACTCATTTAATAAACACATCAGAAGCTTGAAATGTGAAGTTTAAAATATGATTCCTGATCCTAAAATTCAAATAAACACAAACGTTAATGTTTTTAATTTACAATTTGAGGCTCAAAAAAAACGGTTGCCTCAAACACAATTCACAATTATGAAAGCATGGCAAACACGTTAGCACAATCGCCTTACAAATGGCTACAAGACCTTGAACGGCGTGCATTACTACGTGCGAAGGGATTACCCCGTTATGAAAAAGTTGAGCAAATTTGGCGAGGTATTGCCTTTGTACTCGAAGAAACTTATTTAGTCACGCCCCTTAATGAGATACGCGAAATTATCCATTATCCAGGCCGTTTAGCTAAAGTGCCGGGGGCCAAATCATGGGTTAAAGGTTTAGCTAATATTCGTGGGTTACTATTACCTGTGATTGATTTGAAGGCCTGTTTGGAGGGCAATCCCATTTCCATCAATGGCCGCTCTCGCATTTTAATTATTAACCAAGCCGGGATCGATGCAGGACTGCTGGTTGATGACGTACTTGGCATTAAAATTTTTCCTGAGCATCATCGAGATTTGGATACACCCTGCAAAGAAGCAGCATACGCCCCCTTTGCTAGGGGTTTGTTCACATCCGATGATTTCACCTGGACTGTGTTTGACATGCATGCGCTCGCTGAGAGTGATTTATTTCTCAATGCAGCCCTTTAACATTCGAGCATCAAGTTTTTGTTAAAAAACTTGAAGATAGAACCAAAGGGAAGCCACGCTAAATCAGTTCGTCGCGAAAGTTTTTTGGAAACTTGACGAAATCAGTTAGCCTGAACCCTTATCGGTGAATACGTCAAACGTGATATTGAATAACCACTACTGACAAAAGATAATAGAACGACTCTCAAGAGATGATTGATAACTGATTTCTTTGCCCCAGTTTTTGCGGAGCCTCGACTTTAGCCCGAAATTGATAACTGATGTGATGTGATAACTGATTTAGCGAAGCACACCGAAGGTTCTTTGCCCCAGTTTTTGCGCACAAAAACTGTCACAAAGAACTGATAAATTGATAACTGATAATTGATAAGGTAATGGATATGAAATTGTCTTTTAAATCACTGGGGACTGGGAATACATGGCTTTTTATCGTGATTGGAGGTTTAGTGTTGTCGTTTGTGTTGACGATTGCAACCTTTAGCTTCGTTGCCATCGATAACAAGTATGATGAGGAGTACTTAGGATATGTGGCCCAACTACGCTTGCTTTCGCAACAAATCACCCAATATGCCTCACGGGCTGCAAGAGGTCAAGAGTCCGGTTTTGATAACATTGCTATATCACAGGAAAATTACAGAAAAAGCTTAGAACTGTTGTCTAATGGTAATCCTGAATCCGGTATGCCCGGTACTCCACCTGCCGCTGAGTCCGCTTTGACGACTTTGAAATCTTTATGGGCGAATGCACAATCTAATACAGATGCCAATATTCAAAAATTACTAGAGACTAAAGAGGCAGTCACACGTCTGTATGGTGAGTTTAGCGCACTCAGGGAGGTGACCGTTGAGATTGTTAAAAAAACAGAGTTTCTGATTAACGTGATGGTTTTGGAAAAGGCCTCTCAATTTCAGATGCAATTGGCAACACGTCAGTTGATGTGGCTTGAGCGTATCTCGCAAAGTATAAGAATGTCTTTTATCAAGGATTCTGAAGAAGCCATGAGGGCTGAGGGGCAATTGGATGATGCCATCACTCAATTTACGGATGCTTTGTCAATTTTAATGGATGGCAGCGAGGAAGAAGCAGCGGTAATGATTCCCCCTGTCAGTTCCGAACAGGCTCAAAAAGTGATTGAAGAGTTAGCCGCTTTATTTGGCGAACGCATTGATAAAATTGATTTTTTCTTGGATAAGGCAGAAAATTTGTTTATAGCAAAAGATGCTTTACAAGCGATCATGGAATTGGACCCACAAATCTTAGATAGCGTGGAAAATCTGGAAAAAGCTTATATTCAGGCTTCTAAAGAGCGCTTTATTTCGCCATTTTTGGGCAATGCTTTGGCTGTTTTTGTTTTTTTTATGCTTATAGCGTTAGTTTATCTGATTCTCCGCCTTAATAAGGCGCGGGCAAGGGAAACCAAACAACGTTTGAAAGAAACGGAATTATTACAACGTCGTAATCAAGAAGCCATTTTACGCCTATTGAGTGAAATTTCTGATTTGGCCGATGGTGATTTGACGGTGAACGCTACTGTGACCGAAGATTTTACGGGGGCTATCGCAGATGCTATCAATTTTTCTGTTGAAGCACTTAGAGATTTAGTTGTCGGTGTTAATAAAACATCGGTGCAAGTAACAGCCGCCGCTCAGAGTACCCGGAAAACGGCTGGACAATTGACTCAGGCTAGTGAACGACAAGCTCAACAGATTGCTAAGGCGGGACAAGCTATTATCGGGATGGCTAATTCTGTCAAAAAAGTATCGGCAAATGCCGTCGAATCTGCGGATGTTGCTAAGAAGTCGGTGGACATTGCCAGTAAAGGTGCCAAAGTTGTGCAAGATACGATTGTGGGGATGGACATTATTCGTGAACAGATTCAGGAGACCTCTAAACGAATTAAACGTTTAGGTGAAAGCGCACAAGAGATTGGTGAAATTGTCGGGCTTATTGATGATATTGCTGATCAAACTAATATTTTGGCTTTGAATGCTGCGATTCAGGCAGCGATGGCTGGTGATGCTGGGCGAGGCTTTGCAGTCGTTGCCGATGAAATTCAGCGTTTAGCAGAGCGTTCTGGTAATGCGACTAAACAAATTGATGCCTTAGTAAAAACCATCCAAGGTGATACTAACGAGGCGGTCAGTTCAATGGAACAAAGTACCACAGGTGTTGTTTCTGGCGCTAAAATTGCACAGAGAGCGGGTGAGGCTTTAACAGAAATTGAAAAAGTTTCGGTGCAGTTGGCAGGTCAAATTGAAAATATTTCCCAAACATCACGTACTCAGGCGGCGGTGGCTTCCAATATTTCGGGTACGATGACGATTATTCAGGAAATTACAACTCAGACTTCCAGTGGCACCAATGAAACAGCATCCTCCATTGAACGATTGGCGATGCTGGCTACTGATCTGAAGAAATCTGCTGCAGGTTTCAAATTGCCGCCTGTAGATGAGCAGCAAGCTATTGAGTATATGGGCGCTTCATTGTAGGGTGGATAGACTTTTTTTGTAACACACCATCTAGTACTTTGTCAGCCTTCTTTTTGTCGGGTGTGGTAGATTTCAAAGCGCTCTCTCCCCTTTACATTAACAACCGACAAAATTAAATTGACAAGCTACTAGGGTGGGTTTCGCGCAGCGAACCCCACCATAACTTAAAATTTTGAAAGACTCTTAACGCCTGATTTCTTTCGCCGCAAAGTTTGTTTTTTTAACAAAAACTTTTTCCGCAAACAGAAGGTTCGCAAAGCTAATCCTTCACGAATCACGAATGAACGCCTATCATTCACTATTCACACTTCACAATTCTCAATTCACAAAATGAAATATTCTGCCCTGACTTGGGTAAAAGCTACAATTGATGAAAGCCTTAAGCAAACGCGCCAAGCGTTAGAACAGTTCGTTGAATATCCTAGTGATACGGCACCGTTGCAACAGTGTGTTATATGGCTACATGAAATACATGGTGCGCTTAGTGTACTAGAATTGCAAACAGCAGCTTTGCTAGTCCAAAATGTTGAATTAACAATTAAATCTTTGCTGGCCGGTAAAATTGAGAACAATGAATCAACTTATGATGTCTTGATGCGTGCTTTGATTCAATTGCCCAATTATTTGGATCATCTTGCGATTGTTCAGCGCGATATACCACTGGCCTTATTACCGTTACTGAATGATTTACGTTCCAAGCGAAAACAAGCGGCGTTGGCCGCTAATAGTTTATTTACACCTGATTTGTCAATGACTATCCCTAAACAAAAGACGGTGAATTTGCCCAATGAGAATCTCAAAAAATATATGCTGCAAATGCGGGCAGCTTACCAAAAAGGTTTAGCTTCCATAATTAAAAATCCTAAGCAGCCCCAAGAAGGGTTGAAATTTATTTACACCGTAATGCAACGCTTACAACAAGCAACCGGCCAAGCCCCTGTGAGCAAGGTATGGTGGGTAAGCGAAGGTATTGTTGAAGCTTTGCTGCAAAAAGGTTTAGCACTTAATAAAACTATTCTTAATTTACTCAAACAATTAGATACCTTGATCAATCAGGCTGCACAACATGGTAATGCTGCTTTACGCCTGTTTCCACCTAAAGCTTTATTAAATAATTTGCTCTACTTTGCCGCGCAGGCACGTTCTAAAGGTAAACAAATCACTGCGATTAAAACGATTTTTCAATTGAATGATTATTTTCCCCCAGAAAGGGCGTTGGCAGCAGCAAGATTAGAGTTTGAAGGGCCAGATATTGAATTAATGAAAGTGGTCGTCACTTTGATCAAGGATGACTTTGCTCGCGTAGAAGAAACTTTAGATATATTTAATCGGGCCGACAATCCCTCTGTGACAGAACTCAGTCCCTTAATTACTTTGTTGCGCGATATGGCGAATACCTTGGGATTACTGGGATTGACGATACAACGTAAATCTATGTTAGGACAGGCTGCCCTGATTCTTGATATGAGTGAAGGCCGTAAACCCGCTAATCTGTCAACTTTACTTAAAACGGCAAATGCTTTGTTGAAAATCAATGCGGCTGTGGATATTTTGGCGGTGCAAGGTGTACATGCGAGACAACGCTTACAACAAAGTCCTGATACTGATTTTTCCGAAACACCTCAATTTGGTATTGTACTCAGTGTCGTCGTTGACGAAGCGAAAACGGAATTAGCTCAGGTTATTCAACCTTTAGTCACTTTTATTGATTCAGGTACACAAGATGATAGTTTGTTAGAAGTGCCAGGCAGACTTAAACAAGTAGAAGGTTTTTTAGCCATTGCCTCTCATATTCGTGCGGCTAATTTGTTGGCACTGTGTAATAAATACATAGAAAAAGTGTTTATTAAAGAGGCCACAGTGCCAGCTTTGCCTCTATTAAAGGCCTTAGCGGATGTCTTAATTGGTATTGAACTTTATTTAGACACCCTCGCTGGCAATCCTATGGATGCTGATGAGATTCTGAATGTGACTGAGAAACGGTTATTAGTACTCAATAAGCAATGAGCAGTGAAGTATATTAATTGCTTGATAGATGTTAGAAACGTCAAGTTAAACTAAAGCACTCTATAAGCAGTATGGTCATTTACACTTGAGTTCATACAAAAAATAACAATTAAGTCACTGTAAAATATAATAAAAATAAAGATAAAGCAGTACAAAGTACGGTGTATATTAGTATAGGATCGAAGAAAAATTAACTTTATCCAAAATTTTCGCACTGTACGGTTAAATTTTTAAGGTTTTATAAAAAAATCAATAGCTTACATACGCCCTATTGGTAGCGCATTCAATAAACGCTTAAGACGGTTTTTAATAGAACATATCTAAAGCGAGCCATTTTTAATCGTACAGACGAAAATTTTTATGATTGTAACTTCTGCTGGGTGAGGCGATAACCTTGAGAAGCACCTACCATAAAATCTTGTAGGGGCTTTAGTGTTCGCCCTTTCATCATAAGAGAAACCCCGTTATTTCTTAGCTCGAAGCTTTGAAGTTATAACGATAAATTTTTAAGTCGTCCCCGAAAATGCGATATCGTAGTACAAAGCTTTGTACTGAGATGCCAACCCCTACATAATTTCACCCGATATCGTAGGAACAAACTGGTGTGTTTGCCCTATCAAACGATAGACCCCCCCTTTTTTTTCTCTCCTCGCTAGTTACAATCAGCAAAGTTTGGTCTGTTTAGTTTAAAATAGCATACGGGCATAACTGCGGAAATGAACTTTAGCCCTGTCAATCTATTACCCCCTTTGCGCCATCATTTTTAAACCCTGTCCAAAATTCCACCTGTGACAAATTGCTTCGTTTTGAATTATTAACTCGTCGTATCAACTCAATTTCACGGTTCATCATTGTTCAAACTTTTCAGAGTATCTATATTAGTGTAAAGTAACTCATAGTCGTAAACATATTGATAACTGACAACTGATAACTAATAACTGATAACTGATAAGCATTGACCTTTGTGCTATCATTTTTAAACCCTGTCCAAAATTCCACCTGTAACAAATTGCTTCGTTTTGAATTATTAGCTCGTCGTATCAGCTCAATTTCACATTTCACGCGCTTTGTTTCGCTTCGTGAAACTTTAGCGTGAACCGAAGGCCAGCGAAGTTAAATACCGTTTTTACGCGCAAAAACTTTTGTGTGAAATACTATTCATGGTTCATCATTGTTCAAACTTTTCAGAGTATCTATATTAGTGTACAGTAAGTCATACTTGTAAAAATATTGATTGATAACTGATTTAGCCAAGCACACCGAAGATTCTTTGCCCCAGTTTTTGCGCGCCAAAACTTTAGCCTAGAATTGATAATTGATAACTGATAATTGATAATAGATAACTGATAACTGATAACTGATAACTGATATGCAATTACTTGATATTCCAGAACAAACACCTAGTTCCGAAATAGACGAAGAAATTATTGAAATCTTCGTTGAAGAAGTTCAAGAAGTTCATACTGAAATTGTTAGCCTCTTTAACGCTTGGAAAAATGATCCTGACGATACTGAATCTCTGAAAAGCTTACGGCGCAATTTTCATACCCTTAAAGGCAGTGGGCGATTAGTTGGTGCAACCGCAATTGGAGAACTAGGCTGGCGCTTTGAACACATGCTCAATCGGATCAGTGAAGGCACTTTGTCAGTCAGTAACGACATATTGACCCTCATTGATCAAGCTGAAAAAGTGTTGCCAAGCTTGCTTCAACTATTTGAACGTAATCAACAAGCACCAGATGAGGTCATTCTTTTAATTTCAGAAGCGGCCCATTTTACACAAAATCAGGAAAAAAAATCTAGTCACTTTCGCGCTGCCAGTGATACTACACCAGATCGGGGATCACCCACGCATACCGAGCAATTAGAGGTTTCGCAACAACCTGTCTCATCGCCGGAGGAAGAACTACCGGTCAATCAGTTTGAACTTGCTGATATTCAAAATGATTCAAATGATGTTTTGAATCAAGATGATCTGGATTTTGGGGGAGAGGTTGCCGAAGAAGAACTGGATTTAGGAACCTTAAACATTGGTGAGGGTGAACTAGAATTAGGGCTAGACGAATTTCCAGACGAATTTTCAGACAATGAACTTGAAGACTGGCCTGAAGACTTTACTGACAGTCATTTAGAACTGGAAACAGAGGCGCTTCCCGACTTACCGGAAATAGAAGCACTGACAGGGGAATTGGACACAGACACTTTCTTGCCGCTCTCAGAACTAGAAATTGATCCTGAAAGTACACTGAGCGAAACAGAAACAGATGATTTATCCTTTCAGGATAAAATATTCTCTTTAGGGTCGCCCACCCTAGAAACCTCGCAAGCCATTGACAGTTATGAAGAAGAGATTGACCCCATACTCATTGAAATTTTTAAAAATGAAGCCTCTCAGCACCTGTCTAATCTGAATAATATTTTAAAAGCCCTAGAAAACAATTTACCCGCACTGCTTGATCAAGAGATTGTGCGAGCCTTTCACACCCTAAATGGTAGCTCGCGCAGTGTCGATTTGAACATTATTTCAAAAATAGCGGCTCCCATGGAAGATTATGCGAGGGCTTTATTAGAACGGAAAATTCCGCTTACCCCTGAGATACTGGCTTACTTGCAGAATGCTACACATCTGATTGAAGAACTTCTTTCAGGCGAAACAGTCGATGAGGTACAACAACAAACTTTGTTGGATAATGTCCATCAATCACTCACCTCCTTGCAGGATAAAAAACATCATAAAACAGATTCAGACTTACCTTCACAAGAAACACTAACGACACTTTCCTCCCCAGAACCCACTCCGAGCGAGTCATCAGAGTTTGTTCCCGATGCAACAGATGAGTTTATAGTCATCTTTTTAGATGAAGCTGAGGAAATTCTTGAAAATACCCAATCTCTGTTAGAACGTTGGCATGCTTCGCCTAACAACATGCCATTGATGAAAGAATTACAACGTGAATTGCATACCCTGAAAGGCGGGGCTCGTATGGTAGGCATTGCCGCAATGGGCGATCTGAGCCACCATCTTGAATCCGTACTCACCCGAATTGTTGAAGGAACGGCACAATCCAATACCAAGTTACAAGAGATTGTCCAAAACAGTGTAGATGAACTCGCCGCTATGCTTGAAGCGGTACGATCCGGTGTTCCCTTAGAAATGCCCAACGATTTGATTGGACAAATCAATGTCGCGCTAAATCCTCAAGGGAAAGACTCTGAACTTCCTGCCTCTAAATTTGTCAAAAAGCCCAAGTCTACACCAAAAGCCGCCGCCACCCCTGCCCAATCACCAGAAGAAGCTAAAGCGAAAGCTAACAAATCGCTTGAAAAAGAAACAGAACTGGCTGAAAGTCCAGAAGATAAGATTCGTGTACGGGTAACACTGATTGATAAACTCACTAATCTGGCAGGTGAAATGTCCATTTCCAGAGCTCAAATGGAACAACAGCAAGGGGCATTCAAAAACAATTTAGTGGAAATGGAACAGACCGTTGTACGTTTACGTGACCAATTACGGCGTTTTGAAATAGAAACCGAAGCTCAAATTCTTTCCCATTTTAGCGAACAAAAAGAATTAGGAGGAGATGATAATGAAGAATTTGATCCGCTAGAATTGGACCGTTTTTCGGTTATGCAGCAGTTATCACGCAGTCTTATGGAAAGCGTTAGTGATTTGTCGAATATTCAAGATTTCCTCAAAACCCAAACGAGGCAAAGCGATTCCCTGTTAATTCAACAAAGCCGCATTGGTGCAGAGTTACAGGAAGGTATAATGCGTACTCGTATGATACCTTTCTCAACTATTTCACCTCGATTACAACGGATTGCTAGACTAACCGCAAGAGAATTACACAAACAGGTAGACTTCATCATCATTGGTGAGACTATCGAATTTGAGAGAAGTGTCCTCAATCGCGTTGTTGCTCCCCTTGAACACCTGCTTAGAAACGCTATAGGACATGGCATTGAAGACCCACAAACACGCCAACAAGCCGGAAAAAATAGCGTTGCTAAAATCACGCTTGAACTCTTAAGAGAAGGTGCAGAACTGGTTATTAAATTGAGTGATGACGGATCCGGTTTAAATCTCCAAGCTATTCGTCAAAAAGCCGAAGAACGGGGTTTGATTAAACCTGATACGGTAGTCAATGATCATGAACTGATGCATTTTATTCTCGAACCTGGATTCAGCACGGCTAAGGTACTGACCCAAGTATCAGGACGTGGTGTAGGCATGGATGTCGTTAACACTGAAATAAAACAATTAGGGGGTGGATTACGCATTCACTCGAAAAGAGGTGAAGGAAGCTTGTTTGAAATTCGTCTCCCCCTGTCTTTAACCATTAATCATGCCTTGTTGATGCAAGTTGGTGAAGAAACTATAGCCATCCCCATGAATCATATGGATGCGGTGATGCGTATTCCTCGCGAAAAAGTCATTGGAGAAGACAATGAAGTACGTCATTACCAATATATGGACAATAGTTACCGCGTTTTTCATTTAGGAGAATTATTAGGCTTTAGCAAAGCAGCCTCAGTAGAGGCTCCCTTGATTCCCACCTTGTTAGTCCGTGCTGCTAACCGTAGAGTGGCTTTGTTAGTTGATCGTATTGAGGGCAGCAAAGAGATTGTTGTCAAACCTGTTGGGCCTCAAATTGGTGCGATTCGTTGGATAGCGGGGGCAACCATTCTGGGTGATGGGCGAGTCGTGCTGATTTTAGACGTACCCAGTCTCACCCGCGTCGATACGACCATTCAGATTGAGCCGTCCAAAGTTGTAGAAGTGGTGGAAGAAAAGCCCGTCGCGAAAACGATTATGGTAGTCGATGATTCTATAACAGTGCGTAAAGTCACTGCTCGTTTACTAAAACGGCAAGGCTTGGAAGTTTTAACAGCTAAAGACGGTATTGATGCGATAAGTCAATTGCAGGAACATATTCCTGACTTAATGCTACTTGACGTAGAAATGCCGCGTATGGATGGTTACGAATTAGCCACTCAAGTGCGTAATAATCCCGACTTAAAACATATACCTATCATCATGATAACATCGCGCACTGGCGCTAAGCATCGTGATAAAGCAGAAAAAATTGGCATCAACCGTTACTTGGGTAAGCCATTTAATGAAACGGAATTGCTTGAAAATATTCGCGCTTTACTCGTCAATGATTAATAGTTAATGCAAAACTCGACTCAGAGCGAGAGTAGATTAACGCTTATGGTGGCAAGCCATAAGCCATTTTTTATTTTGCTAAGAAATGGTGGGTTTAGCTTCGCTGGCCTACGGCTCGCTCCGCACAGCGTAGCTCTACCCACCCTACAGTTACTGCGTTTTACACACATTCAGCCCCTTCTTTATTGTGCCTTTTAATTGATTTTTAATTGATTTTTAGGATTGATTTTTTTTGTACTTAGCGTAGCTGAACCTTCGGTTCATGCAATCGGGAAACGCTATATAATTTAATTTTATTCCAAAGCTTTAGCTTTGGAGTCCAAGTCACTCTTCCTCTTAGGATTTTGAAATGTCAAATGATTCTGTTGTACGCTGCCTTTTGATTCCTATTAAAGGGGAGCAATTATTGTTACCCAGTGCGGTTATTGCGGAAATATCCCCTTATAAGCAACATGAACAACTGGATAATAACCCACCAAAATGGTTGTTAGGTGTCCTCAATTGGCGTAATCAACGAGTACCCTTGCTGTCAATTGAAGACGCTTTATCGCTGCCCACGGATTCGACAACTCAAAAATACTGTAACGTAATTATATACGGTTTAGAACTCAGCCAAACCATGCCTTTTTATGCTTTTTTAGCGACTGAGGTACCTCGTACTCTAACCGTGACAGAAGAGTCTTTAACCAAGCCCAATGCCGACACTCATCGGGGAACCGTATTTAATGTAACAGTGCAGGATAATGAAACCGCTTTATTGCCTGATTTAACCTATTTAGAAAATCTACTAAAAAACGCACAATATTGTTAATTGTGTTCGCTATAGAAATTGGGGAGTATTGCTATTTTTCCGCTCTCCGGTTTTAAGTCCTTTTTTATAGACTACAATCCTTGTCGTTCTGTTTTAAAAGCGGGCTCGAGGTTAAAGTTTTTGTTTCGCAAAAACTTTAACCTAGAAAACAGAAATGCGTGAGCAAATCAGTCAAATACAATCAAATACTCAATACACACTTTGCATACCGAAGCTTCTCGAAGTGTCTTTGTCATACCTAAAAAAGTTTCGCTATTCGCGAAGCGATTTATCGCCGTCTAAATCTTGAGGGGCTCAAATATCCCCAATCGTTTAAACGTTCCCGGGCATATTGCGCTTGTTCGCCTTGTTCAGTGATTTGCAGAAAACGGGCGTATTCACTGGCTGAGGCTTGTTTATCTTGCATCCCTTCTAAGGCTGCACCCTTTAAAAACACAGTGTTGGGATTGCCTGGTAATCTCTTTTCGTAACTATCAAAGTCTTGGAAAGCGGTATCAAATTTATTGCTCATCATATTGGCGATACCGCTGATATGGTGAGCTTGGGCTTCTGTGGGATAAACTTGTTTAGCGAGTGAGGCATAGTGACGTGCTTCATCGGATTTTTCTTGGGCTAATTGGCATTGACTCATCATCATCAGGGCGGTATAGTCGTCGGAGGCGTATGTCAAAGCCTTTTTAAATTGCCCTTCTGCCGGGCGAAGTTGTTCGTTTGCCATTTCTTTTTCACCTTGCTGCATGGCTTCGATGGGCTTTTTCAGCCGCCGTAGTTTCGCGGTGTTATCCATGTAACGATCACGATTGATGGGAAGGTTTTTTAGGGAACGGTATTGCGTGTTGGTAGCCGCTTTGGCGCTTTGATAGCGTTCTGAACTCATGGGATGCGTTTGAAACATCATGTCAATAGTACTGGGTTTGTGCTTGGACATCGTGTTCAATAGTTCCATGAGCCCTACCATGCCTTCTGGGTTCTGTCCAGCCTTAGTCATATATTGCATACCCAAGGCATCCGCTTGCCGTTCATCAGAGCGGCTGTAGTGGGCCAGTAGTACACCCGCTCCAATTTGTCCCAGCAAACCAATTAACTGGGCATACTTTCTATATTTTTCGGATAGACTGA
>JAYQWI020001351.1:0-3952 GCA_035871815.2 Candidatus Parabeggiatoa communis | reverse complement strand
TATTTAACGCTACCAACCGATTTGTCAGTGGGCCAATATTGTCTGTATGGGATTTTGTCACCTGAAAAGGAAGCCGTTTTAGAAACCCGACGATTATGGGTGATGGCAGAACGGTGTTTTAACGTTTTACCTTGATCTGGCTTCCCATTTCCTAACTTTGGGAACAAATCACGCTCATCAGCAAAGCGTCGTGTGTCAAACCAAAAATCACGACGCTTTTCCAAAATCCGCCCCATAAAAAAATCCGCTGTACTCAAACTAAACCATATTCGAATAATGGGTATGCCTTCACTCTTCCTATCCCTCAGCAATAAACCTGTTGATCTGATAAAGGCTTCGGGCTTTTCATATCATATATATAGTTTGTCAGATACATAAGTTGTCCTTTCCGATAGTGGATATCAAGGTATTGATAACTGATAACTGATAACTGAAAAATGTCTTCACTTATTATCACTTTTGCCAAAAGCAAGCAGTTCTGTTTCTGCCAAAGACTCAGCCACAATAATCTGATCTAGCCAGTTATCCAATTGTTCAAGATCGTCAGTGGCTTCAATTTTCTGCACGACTTTCTTGGGAACTGAGGCAAACTTGCGACGTAACAGACGAATCAGTACACGTTTCTTTTCGGCCGAGGCCTCTTGGGCCGCTTTTTGGACTGCTTCTTGGGCCGCTTTTTGGAGCGCTTCTTGAACCGTTTTTTGGACTGATTGTTGAACGGCTTTTTGAAGCGATTCTTGAAAAGTTTTTTGGAGGCTAGGGAGTTTTGTCATTGCATACGGCATTTCTTGGAAAAATCGGTCAATATATGACCAAGTTTCTTCTTTTATCTCGGGTTTCATGTTTTGAACCTCCAGTATTTTTTGCCAAATCAGATTAGGATCGGTGAGTAGTCCAATGTCTTTGATCAGTTGGAGATACTCTACCAAATCATCACGTACACAGATGGAAATAAATTCGGCCAATTTTTTTCCCCGTGCCAGCGGTAACAAGGGGTAATTTTTCTCGACTAACAGCAATTCCGATGGGCAAATAATCCAGATTTTGATCTGATTATCCTGACAGTAGTATATGCCAGGTTCGGTTTGCGAAAATTGAAACTCTTCTTTAAGCGTCTTGAGAATCTTGTTGGGTTTAGTGACACTCACAATTGTCAGTGTTCTATGGCTTGGCAGTAACTTGATATTGTCAGAAACGGCCTCCTCTTCTTCAACAGACTCTTCATCTGTTTCTTCTTCCTCTTCCGTTTTCTCTTCAAGGCCTCCAAGGCCCCAAGCTCGCATCAGAATACGGTTGTAGTCCTTCATTGTCAAGGGATCGTTAGGGCCCTTTAATTCTAGAATATTGATGCTGCGAAAGTGTGAGAAAATGGTGTTGTCTAAGCTATTTTGCTCAGACTCACTACAAGTCACCACCAAATCAATTTTTCTCGCACGAAAAAATACCTCACGTTCCGTCTCGACAAGCAGTCCCTTGTTTTCAAAAAAACGACGATAAAAGACTTTAGCGGTTTCGTCAAAGGGTTCGTGTTTCAAGCTCATCTCGTTTTCCTTTTGATAGGGATTGGTATGAGAATTTAAAACATTCTCTTGGCCTAAATAAACAGATTAGTTGATAAATCGCATTGAGCCAATCCGTTTATTCGTGACATTATTTTATTTCATCAAGGTGAATTGACACGTTTTCGTTAATTTTCATCGTCGCTTTATCAGGCAACTTGCGTTGAACGCTTTTGGTACGTTCCAAATGCCCCTGAAGCATGTTTACTGTCATTGTTCGTAATGATTCTTCTATAACCATCGTCGCACAATGTTCTCCCTGTTTTTCTAAACCAACAAACTGAGCTAGCAATCTTTCTAATAAATAACGATCTTGTACTTCTAAAGTGAGGGAAAATTGCCGTTGTGGGGTAAAAGCAACATAGTGATCTGTGCTTTGTTCTGTAAAGTTGATGAATCTTAACACCCTCGATAAATTAATATTCATCAAACGCCCATTCGCAAGATGTAATTGAAAATACCCTGAATCTGTTCCTGGAAGGGCACGGATAGGAATGCCTACAATGGTTTTCGGTATCCAAGGTTCACCTGCTTTGCGTAGGGGACGATAATTGATTGAAACTTCAGCATTTAATTCTTTTGCTAATAATAAACAACGTACACAAGCCGATGAAATACGCGGACGCAAGGGTGAATCTAGCCAAGCCCTATCCAATAGCCAAATGATCGCATCTTCAATGGCATCGGGATCAAGTCGGAGTTGTTTAGCATGGTTACCATATATGACATCATCACAATATCGCGCATAGCGACGAAAATCCTCTTGTAAGGTTCTCAAGGAGGGTATTTTCTTAATCTCTGACTCTTCTAAAAAAGATTGATATTCACTAACGGTTATATTGCTATCTGACTTTCGTCTTAGCTTTGTTTCTAAACATATCAAGCGTTGGGTACAAGGTGTATCAAATGGAGAATGGGGTTCTATTTTCAGTAGCATATTTTAACTTTATCAAAATATCATTCATAAAACAATTTCCTTTAACTGAATGAAATGGCATCAGCATCTGAGAATCAAAAAACTCATTAATAAATAATGTATTATAGCTATGAGAAGAATATCTTTCTTATAGGGCTTTGACTAAATATCGTTATATTGATAAACTGCGCCTCGTTTTAATGAGGGAATAAAGAATAGGTTATGGATAAATTCATTAAACTTTATATTGATTTGCCCAAACACTGTCGCACGACGATTATCAGTGATCGTGATAGGGTTGCTAATGTATTAATTGCGGCTATGCGAAAGTATGGATATCGGCACCAAAACAATACACCTGCGCGTTGGGGTTTCGGTGTGGTTTCAAAACCCTTAAATGCTAATTCAACTAATCCTAAACAATGGCTCCATTTAGTGCAGCGTGTGATTGTGGGCAGTAGTGATCCGGATATCGCGGCACTCATCGCGCAAATCCAGGCATCAGATTTATTAGAACCTAATCAAGTTGAGGGGGCTGGTTTAGATTTGCGTATGGCAAAGGTGTACGCGGCTTCATCTTGGATAGACACTGAGGCGGCGAGTTTTTACTGTATTTCTCCCATACGGGTGACTGAACAACATGATAAACAAAACAGTTATAACAGTTATTTACAAACCGGGGCCCAATTAAATCAGTTGCTTAATCGCACTATGCAGGCCCGTTTTAGGCGTACTTTTGATTTAACGCTGATTCCTGATAGTTTGTATGTGCGTTCGTGTGGGGGCGATATCAGTGCTGGGATGGCGATTAAAACGCTAAATGAGGGTAAACCGTTAGTTATCAAAGGGTTAAATCTGCCTTTTAGGCTCACTGGCGCGGCTGAAGATTTGCGCGATGTTTGGTATTCAGGATTAGGGCGTAGTACGGCACGCGGTTTTGGCTGTTTGGAGATGCAACAATGAATTTAAATGAAATGAATTTAAATGATTATATGGCATCGGAAGAGGAAGGCGGTTTGTTTGCTTGTGCTTTTAAACCTTTACGGGAAAGGCTGAATCAACAGGCCCAAGCGTGTCAAAAACAGCATACCTTTTCACCTTGGGTGATCAGCACGGGCAAAGGAGGCAGTGAAAAGCCGGGCTATCTCGCTTATCCCGATGTGTCTCTCTACCGTCATTGTATGGATGTGGCGATTATGGGTGCTATGTTGTTTTTCTATGCTCGGCAAAAGGGAAAAATGCGGGATATCACGGATGAGAAAGCTGCGGAAAAGGCGCTTAAAATCCTATTTGCCATTGCTTTTTTGCATGATGCGGATAAGTACCGAGATTCTGCGTTAGCGTTTCATGAGACGGATTCTGAAAGTCCGAATTATGATCAAGTGAAAGCGCTTTATGAGGTGTTGGCAGTCGATCACTGGACAGATTTAACGGTTGAGGATTGTTTTGCTTTAGTGTCTCGGGTAGAAATCAATCG
>JAYQWI020001350.1:0-14053 GCA_035871815.2 Candidatus Parabeggiatoa communis | reverse complement strand
GAAAAAACCAATGAACAGTTCATATTAGAAATTGAAGAACGTAAGCGAGCAGAACAGGCCCTGAGAAAATCTCAACAGCGGTATGAATATCTCGTGCATTCCATTGAAGGGGTTGTCTGGGAAGCCGATGCCAAAACCTTTCAGTTTACCTTTATCAGTCAACAAGCTGAACGTTTTTTTGGATATCCGCTTGATGTTTGGCTGAATGAACCCAGCTTTTGGGCCGATCATGTTTATCCAGATGATCAAAAGTGGGCTATTGACTATTGTGCCAATGCAACCTCACAGGGACAAGATCATGAGTTTGAATATCGCATGATAACAGCCGATAATCGGATAATCTGGATCAGAGACTTGGTTACTGTTGTTGTTGAAAATGAGCAAGCTGTGAAGTTACACGGTATTATGTTAGATATCACAGCAAAAAAGGCAGTAGAAGAAAAACAGCTTGTTTTTCAAAGATTTATAGAAAATTCTGGAGAAGGCATGGGTATGGCAACACTGGATCGTAAAGTGGCCTATATGAATCCGAGTCTTTGCCGTTTTATTGATGAACCCACGCTGGAAAAGGTGATAGGCGAAGATTTTACGCGCTACTATCCAGAAGTCTTGCAAAAACGTTTTCAAGAAGAGATCATGCCTCAGATCATGCAAACGGGGCACTGGTCTGGGGAAATGCAGCTTATCTCTATTCAAGGTAAAATAACCGATACCTTTGAAAGTTTCTTTCTGTTAAATGATCAAGATGGCAAGCCGCGTTATCTCGCAGGAGTGATCAGTGATATCACCGAGCGCAAGCGAACTCGGGATGCCTTGATACACAGTCAGCAAAATCTCTCCAGGGCCCAAGAAATAGCTCATTTTGGGAATTGGGAATGGAACATTCAAACGGGAGAGGAATCGTGGTCTAACGAACAATATCGTATTTTTGGGTATGAACCAAACGCAATACCAGCCAGCTATGATCTCTTTATTAAAGGGTTACATCCTGATGATCGCGACAAAGTGCTTGAAGCGGTCCAGAAAGCACTGAATGATAAAATACCTTATCACATTGAATTTAGAATCATTCTACCTAACAAGGTTGAGCGAACCGTTTTAGCACAAGGCAAAGTTTATAGAGATGTACATGACAAGCCTGTGCGAATGGTGGGTACTGTTCTTGACATGACTGAGCATAGACAAGCTGAAGAAAAACAGAGACAAAGTGAGCAGTGGTTTCGCAAAATGTTTGAAGAAGGCCCAATTGGGATGGTCATGACAGACTTGGAACAACGGTTTATCAAAGTCAACACCGCTTTTTGCCAGATGTTGGGTTATACCGAACCTGAATTACTTCAGTTAAAGATTGCAGATATTAGTTACCCAGAGGATATGTCCAAGAATAAAGAACTGGTAAAGCAAGCCTTAAAGGGTGAAATACCATTTTACCAGATGGAAAAACGATACATTAAAAAAGAGGGGCAATTGATTTGGGGAGATTTAACGGTGTCATTTTTTCATAATGACAAGGGAGAAATACTTTATTTTCTGGCCAAAGTTGAAGACATCACTGAGCGTAAACGCGCTGATGAAAAATTGCTTGCCAGTGAAAAACGGTTTCGCATCCTCTTTGAGGAGGCGCCGCTGGGTATGGTCATTTATAATCAGGAACATCAGTTCATCAAAGTCAATAAAGCCTTTTCCCAGATGTTAGGGTATAACAAACCCAATGAATTGCTTGGGGTTAGGCTTGCTGATGTCAGTGCGCCAGAGGATATGCCCAAGGTTCAAGAGCGTTTGAAGCAATTGGTAGAGGGTGAATTCTCCTCTTTCCAAATAGAAACACGGTACTGTAAAAAATACGGTAATTGGGTATGGGGCAATACAACCGTTTCATTTTTTTATGATGAAAACGGTGTTGCACTTTATTTCTTGGCTATGATTGAAGACATTAGTGAACGCAAGCAGACTGATGAACAGCTTCGTAAGCTCTCTTTAGCTGTTGAACAAAGCCCAAGCATCGTTATTATTGCAGACACTCAGGGTAAAATTGAATATGTGAATCCTAAGTTTACCCAAATGACGGGGTATAAGGCTGAAGAGGTGATTGGAAAAACGCCAAAGATTCTCAAATCGGGTATGCACTCGTCCACATTTTATCAAGCGTTGTGGCAGACCATTCAATCCGGTAAAGAATGGCGATCTGAGTTTCAGAATAAAAGAAAGAACGGGATACTCTATTGGGAATCAGCCTTGATTTCTCCCCTGCGAGATATCAATCACAAAATGACCCACTTTATTAAGGTCGGTACCGATATCACGGAACGTAAGCAAGCAGAAGAAGCCTTGCGAAAAAGTGAGGCGATGTTAGCACGCGCTCAAGAGATTACACATCTCGGTATTTGGGAATGGGAAATCAGCAGTGAACAACAAATCTGGTCTGATGAGAATTATCGTCTTTTGGGTTACAAACCAGGCAGTGTTGAAGCGTCTTTTAAAAACTTGATAGACAGAATTCATCCCGATGATAAAGCGTATCTTACCAACGCGGTCAAGACATGCTTAGCAGGAAAACCGTTCCACGAAATTAATGAGTTTCGCATTTTATGGTCTGATGGTAGTGAACATATCCTACAGTCACAAATCCGGAGTCATTTTGATGACGATGATTTTGAACAAGCGGGTAAGCCAACTAGGCTGATAGGTACAGCACTTGACATCACAGAACTCAAGCAAGCTGAGAAAAGATTGCGTGAAAGCGAAACCCGTCTTCGCACTATTCTTGATAACGTGGTGGATGGCATCATCAGCATTGATGAATACGGCATCATTGAATCATTTAACCAAGCCGCCGGGAAAATTTTTGGCTACCAGATAGATGAAGTCATCGGGAAAAATATCAAGATGCTGATGCCAGAACCCTATCATAGCGAACATGACGGCTACCTTGAAAATTATAGAACCACGGGTATTGCTAAAATCATTGGGTACGGCCGAGAAGTTGAAGGACAGCAAAAGACGGGTTTCATTTTTCCACTTGATCTGGCTGTGAGCGAAATAGGATTAGGTGATCAACGTATGTTCATCGGCATTGTTCGTAATATCACTGAACGCAAACAGGCCGAATTTCGCTTGAAAGAAAGTGAAGACAAATTCCGTCAACTGGCTGAAAATATTGAACATGTTCTTTGGCTGCGAACCAGTGATAAAATGCTTTATATCAATCCTGCCTACGAAACGATTTTTGGCCTGAAATGTGAAGAGCTTTACCAGAATCCGAATCAGTTTATTGAAACCATTATTCCCACAGATCGAGAGCGTGTCATCAATGCCTTTAAGGATCAATTTGAAAATGGAGTGAACTTTAATCAGGAATATCGTATTAAAAGGCCGGATGGTGAAGTACGTTGGATTTGGGCACGCACTTTTGTATTTAAAGTAGAAGGGGTTCAAGAACAGCGGACGGTTGGCATTGCCCAAGACATCACTCAAATCAAGCTCACCGAAATCGTCTTGAAAGAAGCTAAAGAGACGGCAGAATCGGCTAATCGTGCTAAAAGCGAGTTTCTCGCTAACATGAGCCATGAAATTCGTACACCCATGAATGCGGTTATTGGTTTCAGTGAATTATTGTCTTCACTCATAACGGATAAAAAACATAAAGGTTATTTGGATGCCATTCAAACGGCCGGAAAAAGTTTGATGACTTTGATTAATGATATCCTTGACTTGTCTAAGATTGAAGCTGGGCGTTTGGAGATTGAGTATGAAGCCGTTAATCCTTATACCCTCTTTAATGAGTTAAAACAGATTTTTGCCATCAAAATGGCTGATAAAAACTTGGAATTGATTGTTGATATGGATAAAGCGTTACCCTCGATGCTGATACTGGATGAAGTCCGGTTACGACAAGTGTTGCTGAATTTGCTTGGTAATGCGATCAAGTTTACCGACAAGGGCTATATCAAATTAAGTGCTAAAATTCTCCCGACCTCTTTTTCAAAGGGGGGTGAAGTCCCCACCGTCAATCTCAAGAAAAACGAGGGAGAAATGGCTGAGAGACAAATCGATTTAATCATCACGATAGAGGATACTGGCATCGGCATTCCTAATGATCAACAGGCGCTGATTTTTGAGTCATTTCGTCAACAAGATGGTCAAAGTACCCGAAAATATGGGGGTACCGGATTGGGATTAGTGATTACCAAACGATTGGTAGAAATGATGAATGGGCAGATTTTGGTGAAGAGTCGTGTCGGTCAAGGGAGCGTTTTTGAAAGAACATTACGAGATGGCGAGGTGTCTTCCACTGAATCGGTCAATAATACAAAGGAAGAAGGCTTTAATTTAAATAATATAGCCTTTGAAATGGCTCAAATATTGGTGGTAGATGATATTGAATCCAATCGTAATCTGATCAAGGCTTGTTTGTCTCAAGTCAATTTGGAAGTACTCGAAGCTGAAAATGGGCAAAAATCTTTGCTTTTTGCTCAAGAATATCAGCCTGCTCTCATTTTGATGGATTTAAAAATGCCGGTAATGGATGGCTATGAAGCCACCCAACAATTGAAAGAAAATCCGAGTACTCAAAAAATACCGGTTATCGCCTTGACGGCCTCTGTTACTGTAGAAGAACAAGCCAAAATCAAGACGCACGGTTTTGATGGCTATTTGTCAAAACCGATTAGTACAGAAATCCTCCTTAAGGAATTATCCCGCTTTTTAAAACACCTAGAAAAACCAACCCTCACCGAAACGGCAACTGATACGCTAGAAACGCTAAGCCTAGAAAATATTATCGAACTCCCCGTATTGCGGCAAACCTTGGCAGAAAAAATGTGGCCGCTGTGGCAAGATATCAACGAAATCATAGACATAGATGCTATTGAAACGTTTGCAGAGCAGTTGTTCCAATTAGGGGAAAAGCATCAAGCTCAACATTTAATTCATTATGCTGATAATTTACGTGAATTTGCACAGGATTTTGACATTGAAGGTGTAGAAAAAACATTACAGCAATTTGATAAAATGGTTAATATTTTTGCCAATGCTGAATAACGAACAAAAAATTCGGTTCGCACTTTAAATCCAAAAGATTGAACGCTGATGAGACGGATTATCCGGATTCGCACTGATTCTTAAAGAAATCAGTCATGAGAATCAGCGTTCTATCTTCTCTTGTGAAGGTAGGCGTATATAAAATCGACTTCCTTTCCCAACTTCACTTTCAATCCAAATCTGACCCCTGTTTCTTTCAACAAATTCTTGACATAACAGTAAACCTAAACCCGTGCCTTTTTCTTTAGCCGTTCCCGGTGTGGTATGACTGATACCCACCTTGAAAAGCTTATCAATGTCTTGAGGCCTGATACCTACCCCGGTGTCTGATATTGAGATTTCAACCTCGGTGTCTTGCTCTTGAGAAGAGATTTCGACTCTACCATTGACAGGGGTAAATTTGATGGCATTTGAAAGGAGGTTTCTAATGACTGTCTCAAGCATGTTTTGATCGACAAAAACCGTACTTGTCTCAGACAGAGATGATAATAGCGTGATATTTTTAGCGGCGGCGTGACTGCTAGAGAGTTCAATCGTTTCAGCAAGTAAAGCTTTCAAATTCAATGTGGCTGGTTTAAACGCGATTGTGCCCGTTTGTGATCTTGACCATTCTAACAGGTTAACCAGCAGATTATAGCCTTTCTTTGAGGCTTGCGAAATAGACTGAATAAAATCTTCTTTTTGTTCGGCATTCAGTCGTTCACCGTGCGTTATCAATAACGACGAAAACCCCATTAACGTATTGAATAAATTACTTAAATCATGCGAAATGATGGAAAAAAATTTGTCTTTGGCAGCATTAGCTTGTTGCAGTTCTTCTTTCTGTAAGAGAATCGTATCTTTTGCTTTTTTGAGTTCCAGATGGGTATTGACTCTCGTCATTAACTCTTTTGTATTGAAAGGTTTAGTGACATAATCAAGCGCGCCCAATTCTAAACCAGCGATCACATCTTCTATTTCAGTCTTAGCTGTTAGAAAAATAACCGGAATATCAGAAGTATCAGGGTTTTGCTTTAATCGTTTACACACTTCAAAGCCGTCCATCTCTGGCATCATCACATCCAACAAAATCAAATCAGGCTTTTTCTTTTTGGCCAGCGCCAATGCACCAGCACCATGTTTAGCAATTGCTGGGGTTATGCCATTTTCTTTCAGCGTGTATCCTAATACTTTAAGGTTTTGCGGATTATCATCGACAATTAAAACCAGGGATTGTTTGTTCATGGTTGAATTATTCCGACGGGTAAAACAAAGGGGATAGAACGCCTATTTGAATGATTGTGGCCTGATTAGCACTGATTATCGTTCAGTATTAATCAGTCAGATCATGACAATCTGCGCTCTATCAATTATCCCAAAAAGATTACATTATTCTATTTTGTTCAGTTTTATTTTGTTCAGTTCTGTTCAGTTCAGTTCTATTCAGTTCAGTTCTATTTTGTTCATTTTGAAAGAAATTGAGCCGAAGCTTGTGTTGTAAAGCCTCTGGTAAATGCTGAATGCCTCTAAGCATTTGGCTATAAAAGTTATCTGGGCGCGCTTTTGCGGCGTTAAACGCTGATAAAAGCGTTTCTGTTTTTTTCTCTATCAGTAAGGATAACAATTGTTCTGCTTGCTCAAGTGCGTTATTAGCCTTTAATGGCAAAGCAGCATCTTGTTGTTGAGAGATCACTAATTGATACAAGGCATAACGCCCCGGTGAAGGCACATTGACCCGTATACCCGAACGGGCCACCATGACAGCCGGTTGTATCTCGTCAAGCAAAAAGTCTAAATACTTAACAGGGGTAGCGAAGGTATTGAGTGATTTGAGATAAAGCGGTTGGTTCAAGTTCGCTTCCGTTTGATGAGTCAGTATTTCAACCTGAATTTCTTGAGCTAGAAAACGATAAGTCGTTAAAGTTTCCTTGGTCTTGAAAGTACGCACTTCAAAGAAGCCATAGCCACTGTGAAAGACGGCTTCTTTCAAATTGACTTCTTGGTTTGAAATACCCATTTTCAAGTGGTGAAGCTCCCGTTTTTTATCCATTTCATTCGGGGTATTAGCAGTACGAATAGGCCAACGAACGTTCAACATATTTTGGTAGAGATTAAAGGCATAAGTGCCCAATAAAACACCCCCGACGATAAAAAAGCCGAGCCTTTCCATCAATTCAAACACACGCGCTTCATTGTGACTCACGAACCAAACCCCACCTGCTTGAAGCATAGCAACCAATTGCTTGCGCTTTTGGATGTCAGGCTGAGCCTCTTTCCAGAGTTTTTTTTCTAATTCTATTTTGTCTTGGGTTTCAGGTGAATCAGGCCCAATATAGCGTTGTGTTTGTCGATTCCCAATATTAACCTGAAGATACCAATAAATATGTCCCTTCACTTTTTTTTTGATAAATGACAAACCGTTACCACTAGGAGCGGGTATTGCGGATTGTTGAAGTAGTTGTGAGTAAAGTAAATTGAGATTTTCCAATTGGGATTCTTTTTCCATCCTTATCGCACCTTTATATCGTTATCAGTTATCAGTTATCAGTTATCAGTTATCAGTTTCACGCAAAAGTTTTTGCGCGCAAAAACTTTTGCGTGAAAATCAGTTATCAGTTACCCGTTATGACATCAATTAGCGTGCAAAATATAGTTTTGTTCAAAATTTTGTTCAAAAAGGAATTCATTTGTTCATTAGTTCACTCGTTAATGTATGAACATTTTAGGCAACTTGGACAACTTAAACTGCATTTCACATTTCACATTTCATACCCGTTTTGAGTTTTACTGATATTAAGCAGGCTTTGAAAATTGTGCCATGTACTATTTAGCGTAGCACACCGAAGGTTCAGGATTTCACGCGTAAAATAAAGTTTTTGCGCGCAAAAACGTTTGCCTGAACCGAAGGTCAGCGAAGCTAAATACAGTTTAAGTTGCCCAAGTTGCCCAAAAAAAGGCCTGAAAACATATAAAATTATGAACTTATGAACTGTTTTTTGAACAAAACTATAAAGATGAACATTTAGCTTCGCTGACCTTCGGTTCACGCTTTTTTGCGCGCAAAAACTTTAGCGTGAAACACTGTTCATGCCCGTTTTGAGTTTTACTGATGTTAAAAATTATAGATCAGTTATACTCAATCATATTATCATAGAACGTATAACAAATTGTTAATTTTTGAACGACGATTGTTGATTTTTCTTATCTTCGCTAATTTTGCTCCGCAAATAGTGATTCCCATTAATAGAACAAATAATTGATTTAAAATGATATTTTAATCATTGTTCAAAATATCAATAGACCTCTGTGAATAAAACAATGAGTAATGAATAATCTATAAAAGTAATAGGGTAATTGATAACTGATAACTGATAACTGATAACTGATAACTGATAACTGATAACTGATAACTGATGTGATATGGATATTTACCGCTACCCCCTACTTTGTTGGCAATTGACTCAAGAAGTTGTCTGTGGACGTTTAATCGGCACAGAATACGAATTGGTTAGTCACCAATTAAATAAATTACAAGCTCATCTCGCTGAACACTTGCAACGCGAGTATATCCAATATGCTTCTCTGCCCGATCCTTTGCCTGATGCCCGATTGAAAAAGCTAACGGTGAATATTCGCCCAGCCTATCGAGAAGAATCTGGGGTTTTCCCAGTAGCCCATGCCCTAACGATTCCAGTGTCAGCCGTTTATGGCAGCACGCAAGAGGGTTATTCAGAATGCTATTTGCCTTTATTAGATCAGCATTTCTTTTTTTACAAGCAGGAACAATTACGGGCTTTAATTGAATACTTTGCGCGTGATTATTTCAATCATCAAACACCTGAAAGTTTACACCGTTATTTGATGTTAGGCGAACCTTGGTTGGAAGAAGTGACTGTTCGTATCAAGGCGCGTGAGGTGAATCGGGCGGAAAAATTACAACATAATCTTGAACTTGAAACCCTACCCCAAGTGGCGGATAGATTTCCCCGTAAAACCAAGGGCAGTGGGATTGCACCTGAAACCGCGTGGGAACGTAGTGAGTTGGTAACCACCTTGGTTGATAAATTGATGAAAGAACGAGCAAGTGTGGTGTTGATCGGTGAGCAAGGGATTGGGAAGACGATGATTTTGTTAGAAGCCGCTCGTAAGATTTTAATGCAGACTAAAGAACGCCCTGAAGGGCCCAATTACTTCTGGCGTACCACGCCACAACGTATGATTGCCGGCGCACGGTATTTGGGTGAGTGGCAGGAAAGTTGCGAACAATTGATGGATGAATTACATCTCAGTGAAGATATTTTATGGATTAATGACTTTGTGCATCTCTTAACGGTGGGCGGTGAAGGGCCTGAAGACTCCATCGCTGCCTTTATGTTACCTAATCTACGCCAAGGGCGTTTGCAAATTGTCAGTGAATTAACGCGGCAAGAATGGGAACGTGTGCGTCAGCGTTTACCCGGCTTTGCCGCGCTTTGCCATGTCGTGACGATTCCACATTTGTCAAAGAAACAAATCTTTAAAATCATGCGTTTGTTTGCAAATTATATAGAAAAACAATTGCTTATAACGATAGATGAGCCCGCGCTAAACTTGGCTTATCGTTTATTAGATCGTTATCTGCGTTATGAAGCTTTTCCGGGAAAAATCATTCAATTTCTAACCCATTGCGTCAATGACGTACTCACGCAAGATAACAAATTGATTGATAAGGAAAAAGTGTTAACACAGTTTGTCCAAAAAACCGGTTTACCTACATTTTTATTGCGTGATGATCTTTTTTTAGACACAACGGCTCTACGTGATTATTTTGCCAAGCGTATCATTGGGCAAACTCAAGCAATTGAGCACGTTAGTGAAGTTGTCATGGTTTTCAAGGCAGGGCTAAATGATCCCAGTAAACCGATTGCCACGCTATTATTTTCAGGCCCAACGGGGGTAGGCAAAACCGCTTGTGCCCGTGCCTTAGCCGACTATTTTTTTGGACAAGGGCAAACTTTAAACCCGCTCATTCGTTTAGATATGAGCGAATTTCAACATCCCGTGCAAATAGATCGTTTATTAGGCCAGTTTGAGAAACCAGGCAAATTGATCCGTGAAGTCCGAGAGCGGCCCTTTAGCGTCGTTTTGCTTGATGAAATTGAAAAAGCCCACCCCATTTTTTTTGATGTGCTACTCAATGTCATGGATGAAGGCATTCTCATCGACAATAATGGGCGCGTGACCGATTTTCGTAATGTCATTTTGATTATGACAAGCAATCTAGGTGCGCGTCACAGTGAAAGCATCAGTTTTATCAAACAAACCGATAGGGATCTAGACAGCGTTGTGCGTCGCTTTTTTCGCCCAGAGTTTTATAACCGCATTGATAAAGTCGTCAATTTTCAAGCCTTAGACGCAACAACAATAACCAATATTACCCGCAAAGAATTAGCGGCATTAAATGAACGAGAAGGTTTTCAAGAGCGTGACTTAACATTGACATTTACACCCAAGCTGGTAGAACACTTAGCCCGTGAAGGTTTCGATCCAGAATACGGTGCCCGTCCATTACAACGCGCGATTGAACGATTAGTCGTCGCAAAACTCGCCGAATTTCTCTTAGAGCACCTTGAAATTAAAGGCATTAAATTAGTAGTGGATTGGGGAGATGAGGGCGTGCAATTGGAGTATAAAGGGTAGGTTATTCCTACAAACCCATACCGATATAATTTATCATAAATCATTTTGTGTCTTTATTAATTTGTGACGTTTTTTCACGCAAAGGCGCAAAGTTGCCAAGTGATTATGCTTAGCTTCATGTGGCTTTGCGTGAGAAAATAATTCTCTGAATATCTATCGATGTTTTGTAATATATTTAATAAATTATAGTGATAATGATATAATTTGGTTGAACAAACTCATTTATGTTATTCTTTAATAAAGAATATTGGTGACAAAAACAACCAGAGAACTAAACGTCTATGTTTATAAATAATACCAAGTATCGCCGCCATAAATACCATGCTGTTAGAACACAAATTGGCGATATTGCCTTTGATAGTAAAAAAGAAGCTAAACGTTATCAAGAACTTAGGCAACTTGAGGAAGAAGGGCATATCACAGACTTAACATTACAGCCAGCGTACATGCTTCAAGATGGCTTTAAATATGAGGGTAAAACGATCCGGCCCATTCGATATTTTGCTGATTTTCAATATAACAAAAATGGGAAGATCATTGTAGAAGATACGAAAGGGGTAGAAACAGACGTGTTCAAATTGAAACGCAAGATGTTTTGGTTTAAATATCCAGAATTGGAATTGCGCGTTTTTTAGACACACTTTAATAAGGGTCAATTTGCGTTGAGCAAATTGACAATTCACCCTTTGTCATTTAGCCTATCCTAAGAGCATTTTTTATATGAAAATAAAGGGGTTCCACCACGTTGCGCTGATTTGCTCTGATTATGAAAAGTCAAAGCATTTTTATGTTGATATTTTAGGATTGTCGATTATTCAAGAAACATTTAGAGCCGATAAACAATCTTACAAACTGGATTTAAGAATTAGCAATGGTGATATCATTGAGCTTTTTTCTTTTCCTAATCCACCAGTGCGAGTGAATTATCCAGAGGCATGTGGTTTGAGGCATTTGGCTTTTGCCGTTGATAATCTTAAAGAATTTGTGGCTTCTTTAAAATCAAAGGGAGTAGCTGTTGAAGAAATCAGACAAGACGAGATAACAGGGCAGCGTTTTACCTTTTTTAAGGATCCTGATAATTTGCCATTGGAAATCTATGAGATATAATAGAGTTTATACTGATTTAACACAAATCATTGATTTTATTAAAATGCTTTACTCTAAAAGTAATGAAATCAAGCCTTTAACAAATAGGTGTACTGTCTCATTAATCATTCATAGCCCTTTGTCAATTAATTAAATAATTAAATTAGGGTAATACACTTGTGGCGTAATCTATTATAAAAACCTATATTCGTGATAAAAAAGTGTTATTTGGCATTGAATACCTTTGAAGTCTGCCTATTTTTTTTATAAAATATAAAATACATCACACATCTTAAGTTATTTAATTCAAAATGGAAGAAAAAGACGACACCACTGAAGCGATCAAACTCATCAAAGACAGCCTAACTGAATTTCATGGCGCGATGCAATTAAGAGATGATTTTGCCATCAGAATTGGCAGACGTACCACACAAATTATCCGATTTACTTTGCTAGCTATGTTTATGTTGACATTGGCCATGTTTGCTCTGATTTGGACTTTGACTGCCAACATGAACGATATTACCCAACGCATGAATAATATGGCAATCTACATGGAAAATATGAATAACAACTTCATCAATGTGGCTCAACATACACAATCCATGCAATTATCAGTCGAGAACATGAGTGAGTATATCAGTGTGATGCCGATTATGAACAATGCTGTTGTTGGCATGAAGACTGATATGCTGAGCATGGCCCAAAACATCAATAAAATGAGCACAAACATGGGCTTAATGGAAAACAGTATGAAAATGATGAGTGCTGATATGACCAATATGAGCTATCAATTTACCAGTTTAAATGGTTCTGTTGGCTCAATGGGATACAATGTCAATCGAATGGCAGCCCCAATGAAATTCTTTCCTTTTCCATAATTAAAAGACAGATTATAACGGATGAAAGGGGAGGGCGAACACGCAAGGGGCTGCCCTTTCTCTGCGTGTTTGCCCTTTCTTGCGACGTTCAAAGCCCCATTCGGTATCCCAAAAATGAGTTACAATCAGAAACGCTAAAGCTTGTTGCGCTTTAGCGCCTAAAGGTTCTCGTAGTAGGCGCTTTAGCGCCTAAAAGCGGGAATGTCTTTATTTATAACCCGCTTTCTGAGATTCTTTCATTCTCCTCATCATTTCTTTGTAATCCTCTTCCTTCTTTTCTTGCTCGCCAATCCTGTCATAGTAAGGCACCTTGAAAAACTCAGGGGAAATCTTAACATTCGTTTGGATATTGAGAATTTCATGTTTCACCTTGTCACCTTTATTCCCTTTAATCACCGTTTTCATCGGCACACCCAGTTCCTTCAATTGATCTTCCAAGTCATCAAGGGCTTGTAGACAAGGATGAACAGGCATTCCTTCGATTTGTCTGGATTTTGATATCTCAGACAGGGCATTGATAAAATCACGGAGATAGGGCACCTGATTCGCTTTTTTAGAAAAGTAATTATCGAAACACGGTTTCCATTCGTTTTGGTAAAGCACCATGATCTGATAATACTGGCTTTCATAACCGGCAATATCAGTAACATACTTATTTTTGGCCAAATGAGCCTTGACAGGCTGTTGCGGTTGCCCAAACCAAGGGGGTTTTTCCCCTTCTGGTAGCGCAAGCGGTTTACCCTTGATATCCATCTCAATGATGCGTTTCTGCTTACGATCAACCTGATAGACTTTTTTCAGCTTCAAATCCATCAAACTATAGTAATTAGCATCCTCGCCTTGTATGCGAACATGCTGTTTCTCCAGAGTAATTTTTTCCTCTTTTCCCTGAAGATCGTGGCGTTTAACTACCGTTGCTGCGAAACTCGCGCTACAAACACTGGCACTGACAATGCCAATGATTATCCCACGTCGTAAAGACTTCTTCATTCAAATTCCTCCGATAGGTTGAGAACAGTCTGCCAAATAGCAGAAACACAACGGTTAATGGATTATTTCCATTGTTTCGACGCGATGCTTCGCGTCTCTAGCTAGGCATCGCGTCTCTACAAAAACACAGACGCGATGCATCGAAACATCGCATTATAGAAAACGGATAGGTGTTAAGTGTTCAAACCCTCATTTTCTGTTTAACATTTAACAAAAAGTCAACACTATTTGACAAACCATTAAATTTTCCGGCCACCCTTAATTTTTATGTCTCATTTATCCTACCTTAAATTTTTTGGTTTTTTGTTCAGCATTTTATTGTTTAGCGTTGCTATATTTAACAGTTTAATCGATCCATTTGGGAAATATCAATTCATCAAAATGGTTGGCATTAACAG
>JAYQWI020001349.1:0-3424 GCA_035871815.2 Candidatus Parabeggiatoa communis | reverse complement strand
TTGACCGTTTTAAAGTCTCAACAAATTTTTTGGCTGACTTACTAAAACGGGTCAAACAAACCGGTCAAGTTACGCCCAAACCGCATGGGGGTGGGCATCCTCCATCAGTAAAAACTCAAGGTGAAACATTCCTAAAAGACTTAATTGAAAGCCAACCAGACTTAATTCTTGAGGAAATCCGTGATGAGTATAACGAGCATTTTAAGCCGGTCAGCCGTTCAACAATTGATAGAACTTTAACAAGGTTAAAGTTGACAAGAAAAAAAAAGACACTATTCGATCCTATAAAAAATTCACTTGAAAATAAACAAAAAAAACAAGATTATCAAACAAACATTGCCCCTTTTGAGGCGAAAGATTTCATTTTTATTGACGAAACGGGTAGTGTCAGAAATCTAACCCGCAGTCATGCTCGTTCGCCTAAAGGCCAACGTGCTCATAGTGAAAATTCGTTGATTCGTGGAACCAGAATTAGCACGATTGGAGCTTTAAACATTGATGGCATATTAACAGCTCTTTGTTATGAAGGAACTTTAACAGCTCTTTTATTTGCGTTCTTTGTCAAAGAATTCTTGGTTCCTGTATTAAGCCCTAGTAACGTTGTTATTCTCGATAACGCGACCAGTCACTACAGCGAAGAGGCTATTGCAATGATCGAGGAAACGGGAGCAGGAGTTGTATTCCTTCCCCCGTATTCACCTGAATTAAATCCAATTGAGCATATTTGGGCGAAAGTCAAAAGTTTTCTAAAGAAAACCGTTATTTCAAATACTAATGAACTTTATCAGGCTATAGCAGATGCTTTAAAAACGATTACTCCTGATCAGGCAAAAAAAAGCATCCAGCATTGTCTCTAAAATTGTACCTTACGCAATCGGGAAACGCTATATATATAGTCCTCACAGTGATTGAAAAATGTCACAACACAAACTTGATTCTGCTTGAGTATTAATAATACAAAGTTCAGTCATGTTTATGTTTCCAAAAATATAGCTAAAATTTTATCCAATGCTTCTAATCCTTCTAATAACAAGGCAATATTATCATACTCATTTTTTGGATTTGTTTGGTATTGAGTGCCATAAAACGATGAATGAGCCATTTCTCCCCGTTTTTTACCAAAATCATTCATATTTGTTAACCAAAATGGGTCTAAATCATCCGTTTCTACGCCAATTGGAAGTAGAAGACGTAACACATTTTCTTCTTTGATACCATGATTATTTTTTAAGACTTCATAAAAAGCTCTAGTCGCTATATTAATTCGCTCAGTTAAGCTGAGTTTTTTATCCCACTCTTTTTGCTGGGCAGCTTTTGTGGGTTTTAAAGAGGGTGCGGGTTCTTCCATTTGCCGCCCTGAAAATGCCACGAGAGCTAAAAGAGGCTTGCTGACTTTTTTGTCAGTTTTCCATATTTTATTGGCTTGGCGTACCACTTCTTCAACACGCTCTTCAAGAAAAGACTCTATTTCAGCGTGTGCTAAAACAAGATAAGCTCTTACCAGAATATAGGTTTCCAGGGGATATATTTCAGGTTCCAGCTGCTCCAATTTGTCTGGCAATAAGTGCCTACGAAGTAAGTCAAGTGCCTTGATTAATTGTTGATATCTTTCTGATGAACCCATATTACCCCCAAAATCCCTTAAACCTGATTTTTCCGTTAGAGAGTGTGGGGATTGAAAAATTGAGTCCTAAAACTGCCCGCAAAACTTTCCCCCAGATGACTAAGCGATCACTTGTCGCATTAAGACTATTCGTCGTTGTTGTTATTGCGTTTTTAAAGTCTTGATTGTCTTCACATAGATTTTGAAATTGCGTAACGATATCCGCAGGTTTTTCTAAGGCCGCTTGACGAATTTGCTCATCTGAAAAGTAAAACGTCATAATATCAAGCAGGGCTTTGTTCAAACGCTTTTCATATTGATTCCCAATCCATTTATGCCCAATGTCGTTTTTTCCAAAAATCTTAATACCAGCTTGTATGGCTTGTTCAAAAGCATCCACTTGAGATTTAACCTTTTGCTCATCATTGTTCCAGGCTTGGTTGAGCCTGTCGCAAGTCTTATCAAGAAAATGTTTTAAATTGCCGGCATAGTGATCAATAAACAGTGTAAAAGCAAGATACCGAATCAGTAACTCAACATCACGCATCCTGAAATCTGGTTCCTCAATTTTGAGCAAGGTTTTTAGAGAAGAACTGTTATCAGCAGCCTCATTAATATAATCGACAAATGGCCCCGGAAATAAGGCTTGACGGAGTTCTTGTGGAGAGAGAGAAAGACTGCCATTATTGAGGCGTACAAAGATTAAATGTAAAAAATCAATATCAGTCCAATTTCTGATCACGACACAACGAATAGGCTGATTAAGAAAACGATTCAGGGTTTTTTCTAACTCAATATTTTCTTGGAGCGCTTCATAAGTTACGCCTTCCAAATCTTTTCTCACTTCTAAGTTTTTCAGTTTAAAGTGATTATATTGATTTTCTGGGGCTAAGCCAGTAAATTGTAAAAGACATAGAGTACGTTGTTTACCATCTAGGACAAAATACTTGCCTCGTTCATGTTGATCCTCAGCCAACACGATTTGTGGCACGGGCAAACCGATAAAAAGCGATTCAATGTAATGACTTTTGCGTGGTTCCCGCCAAGCATCTCGACGCTGGAACTTTGGACTGATAATAATATTACCGCGCTGCAACTGAGAAATAATGGTTTCCACGGTCCAATCTAACGGATAAACAAAGGCTTGAGCAACGGTTTTCAACTGAACCTCAACGCCGGCTGTTTCTTCGTCCAGTTCCCAAAATTCGGTAGAATCATCTATCATGTTAATATTTCCTTGGCAATTTAGTTGTTGTTTTAGTCTCAAAAAGCCTACAAATCGCTTTAATGCACAGTTCAATAACCACTCAAACTCAACTTGTTTATCATTTTCCGTGCTTCAGGAACCTGTAGAGGCGGTGTGTTCGCCCTATTCAAATCTGTCATTCAGCGTTTGTCTAAAAAATTCTGTCCAAGCTGTTTGTAACCAGCGGGGTTCTTCTTTGAGCTGTTCGCATTTTTTTTGTATCCACTCTTTATAGGGTTTTTTGCTTTTGCGGAGTTTATTTTCTACGGCAAAAACGGTGTAAGGCTTGATTTTTTTGCCTTTTTTGTTGACTTCTCCAACTTGTGGTTTAATTTTTAAGTTTATCATTTCATCCAATAAACTTAAAAAGACTTGAAGAGGTTGTTTATATTGGGTGGCTTTTTTGAGCAGGGTGTTAAAAGTGAAAACATTAGGAGTCAACCCTGCTTGTTTCATTTCCTCAAACAAGTCAAAGCCTTGCTGATAGGTTTCGGCTTTGTTGATTAAGGTATTATAAGAAATTTCATCTATTTTCAACCCGGCTTTTTTCATATCCTCAAACAAGTCAAAGCCTT
>JAYQWI020001348.1:0-5764 GCA_035871815.2 Candidatus Parabeggiatoa communis | reverse complement strand
ACCCGTTTCTGGCTCTGCTAAAAATATGGCATCTGGGGCACCTTCAAATAAGGCGCGAAAGCGTTCTTCACTTTCTTGTAATGCTTTCTCTGCTCGTTTACGCTCGCTAATGTCGGTGGCAATGCCACAAACCGCATAAATCTCACCTTTCGCATTATATAAAGGAAACTTAATTGAAAGATAGGTATGCAATCCGTCATGATATGGCGCGACTTCTTCAAGTTCTAGCACTGATTGACTTTTGATAACTTTTTGATCGTTAAGAACAAAAGCATCAGCATTGTCTTTGGGAAAAACATCGTAATCGGTTTTACCCCTGATTTGTTCATTGGAAATGTGAAACAGTTCTTCATAATGTTTATTGATGAAAAGATAGCAGCCTGCTACATCTTTAAGAAAGATGACGGCCGTACTGTTATTGAGGATGGCATGAAGTTGTTCCTGACTATCCCGTAATGCTTCCTCAGTCTGCTTGCGAACTGTGATGTCTTCACCAACCTTGATGAAATGGGTAATGTTATCTTCTTTATCTTTGATGGCTGAAACAGAGGCAAATTCCCAATAAAGGCTCCCGTTCTTTTTTTGGTTATGAAACTCAGAACGCCATTCTCCGCTAGATGTGATGGTACGCCATAATGCTTGATAAAATTCAGGTGGGTGCTGGCCCGATTTCATAATGCGTGGATTTTTTCCGACAACTTCTTCAGCCGTATAACCCGTAATCTGGGTAAACTTGGGATTCACGTATTCAATATTACCCTGAGTATTGGTAATCACAACGATGCTTGGACTTTGTTCAACGGCAGTAGAGAGTTTGCGAATTTTCTCCTCGGCCTGTTTGCGTTCGGTAATATCTTGAACCGTTCCCAGCATCCGAATGGGTTGGCTTTTGTCATCAAAAATGACTTTACCCTGTTCTTGAACAATGCGCCCCAGGCCATTAGGCAGAACAATTCTGTGTTCAAGACTGTAGGGTATTTTTTCATATAAAGCGTTATTCACCGATTTTATAACACATTCTCTATCGTCAGGATGAACAAAATTTAAAAAGGCTTCATACGTTGCGCCAAATTCTTGTGGCGTTAATCCAAAAATGCTGTAAATTTCATCTGACCAATATAATTCATTGCTGAGAATATCCCATTCCCAATTACCAATATGCGCCATTTTTTGGGCCTCATTCAGGGAAGCTTCACTTTTTATTAATGCCGCTTCGGCCCGCTTGTGTTCGGTAATATCAACATGCGTACCTATAAACCGGGTAGGTTTACCCTCTTCATTCCATTCAATCATTTTTCCCCGGTTTAATATCCACTTGTAATGGCCGTTTTTGCATAATAGCCGGTGTTCATTTCGATAATCGTCTGTTTTACCGGTCAAATAGTAATTGACTTCAAGAGAAATCTTTTTTTGATCATCGGGATGGATGCGTTTCCGCCATTCGCTTAAATCAGAACCGATTTCATTTTCTTCATAACCTAGCATCTTTTTCCAAGCGGGAGAAAAATAAACCTGATTGGTAAGCAGATTCCAATCCCATACACCGTCTTGACTGCCTTCAAGGGCAAATTGCCATCTTTGTTCGCTTTGTCTCAGTTTTTCTTCTGCTTTTTGACGTTCACTGACATCTGTAATGATCCCATGATAATAAGCAATTTGACCCGTTCGATCTCTGACAATAATTGTCCAGTCATCAATCCAGTGAACTTCTCCCTGTTTATCAATAATGCGGTAGGCTTGTTTAAAATGGTCGATATTATTGTCTGAATAATATTGAATTTTTTGTCTCACTCTTTGTAAATCATCAGGATGAATAATATTGGCGAATAACGTATTTTTGTCTAACAATTCTTTAGCCGTGTATCCTAATTGTTTAACATTTTCAGTAACATACGTGACAGGCCATTTTGTTTCGGCTTTCCATTTGAATAACACATTAGGACTATTTTCAATAATTTGTTTAGCTTGGCGAGATTCTGCCTCATGCTGCTTGCGTTCAAGTGAATGGGTGAATATTTCGCCGACTATTCTAAGCAAGGAAATAATGTCTTCAGACCATTTTTTTTCAGATTTGATAGCATCGAACCCTAAAAATCCTTTTAACTGATTGCCACTGATCATGGGCACAATAACCAAGGATTGAATCTCTTGTTTTTGTAAATAGGCTTTTTCGAGGTAGGCTTGCGTCGGCAGTGCATTGAAAGTGGGTATGTACACATCATCAAATTTTTTCATTCTTGAAGCAAACCAGGGCAGTTCTTCATCCAGAAGCATTTCTGTCAGATTGTTGATCTGGGATTTGATCCCATTGGCACACCATTCATGCGTATTGTCTACTATTCTTTGATCTTCTCTGAAGAGAAAAACGTAACTGCGGTCAACTTTTGCAAATTCACCAATGATTTGTAGTGCCCGATTGATTTCGATATCAATCTCATCAGGATGAAGGCGTACAAAATAGGAGGATAACGTGGTAATAATCCATTCAAAGTCGGCCCGATAGCGCAACGCATCTATGGCTGCAAAACGTTTAGCGAGCTGTTGCTGCAAGCTTCGTGTACCTAAGAATATGCCGCTAATACCCAGTAACCAAAGTAAACCAAGCGATGTGGCTCTTAGAATGAGGATATTATGCTGATTTTCTAAATAGTGTTCTATTGGCAACAAGACTTCTACACCGCCCTGTACATCGCCAATTTCGTATCCTTGCTGACTATGGCACTTAAGGCAGTCAGATTGTGTGAATATTGGGCGCATTAAACGCAGGTAAGCTTTGTCATGGAGTGGCATTTGTTCGTATACCTCTGTTTCGCCTCGTTCAAAACGCTCTAGGGCATCTCGTTCCCAATCGTCTGGTGCATTTTCAGGCAGTAGTGGCTTAAGGCTTGTGATACGTCCGTTTACACCACGCAAATTGCTAAATTTTTCGTTGATCATCTGCATGATTTGGGCAGGATTGAGTAGCGTGAGCGTTTTTCCTGATAAGGTTTGGATATCTCCCTCTGGGAGATAAGATAAATAGGGATCGGGTGGATTGGGTTCAGCTTTGAGTACGTAAACACCACCATGGGAGGATATCCAGAGACGAAAGGCTTGATCTTTAGTGAAATGCGCCTGTGCTTCTGTCATTATCAATTCTTGTGTTGCTTGCTGAACGTAACGTATTTCCCACAATAGCACAAGGATTATCGCAACGCTCCAAGCCACAACGAGAAACGAGACACAGGGCTTGATTTTGATTGTCGCTTTGGTAGATTCTTTCATGACAGAAAATTATCATTAATGTAAATATGAAAAATGAAAAAGGCAATATGGGTGATAGATGTTTGAAAGTTTTAGGAAATAGAACGCTGATTTGACTGATTTGACTGATTTAACTCAAATTAAATCAGCGTATTCACGCAAACGTTTTTGCGCGCAGATGAAAATCAGGCCATAAGAAGCAGAATCCGCGTTCTATCAAATTGTGAAAGTGGCAAAAATGGCTCAACAGACACACCTGTCATTCTCATCATCCACATTGCAGGATGATCAAAAATTCGGTACTGCAAATTGGGGTGATTAATTTGGTTTGATAAATAGTACGCTGATTTAACTGATGTAAATGATTAACACTGATTATCTCGATTTTCAAGTCAATAATTTCAAAAGGGCGAACACGTTCAAAAGGGCAAACACGCCCAATTTTGTGAAATTATTTTGATGAACATCTATAGTTCAGTGGATATCCGTTGTTTTATCAGTCAAATCAGCGTTCTATCTTCTATGACTTTCATCACCTTTATTGCTGTAGTAGCACTACCCAAAATTCAAGGTACTTGTACTCAATTCATTCTGATAAATTGTGCTGGGGTGATTTGATTAGCTCATTGAGGCCTATTTTGTTCAATGTTCATATATAAACTTGATTATTGAAGCCTATTTTTGAGGCCTATCTTGTTCAATGTTCATATAAACTGGATTATTGATGCCTATTTTGTTCAATATTCATATCAACTTAAGTTGTGATAACCTAAAATAATCCTAGCACTATATCAATGAGCAATTATCAATGAGTAATGCTCACATCAATTCTCAAAAACTTGATATTTTTTATATTTTGTGAGGTATAAGACTAAAGCGTTGTTGTATATATAACACTAACAATTGAGATCGTTGAGACTGTTATTACAATGTTTAAGCAAAGTGTGACGTTATTTTTCGACAACGAGCGATTTATCTCAAAAACTATAGATTTGATAGAAATGTTAATGGCATTATAGACAACGATTGTCAAATAAAAATAAAATGGTGTGTGTAACAATTGTTTCATTATTTAAATTAGAGTACAAGAAGAACAGTCGTTCAGTTGTTTATTTTATTCAATTTTTAGGGGGGTGTGTAGGGGAAACGAGGTTATAATTTATTAAAGGTTTCCAAATAGGTGAGCATTAACCATTAATCATTAACAATTAATCATTAACCATTAACCATTAACCCTCATTATAAAGAAGGGTTCGATCTAAAACCAATCTCACGCTTCGGGCTTCGGGCAAAGGTGTCAAGTAGAGACGCATCAACATTGCATTACTACCCAGTTTAACCATTTTAAGGATCTGTACATGAAAACATCTCGAACAATATTACTCGGCCTTAGCCTAACATTGGCTTTTTCTTCAAATACTTACGCTACAAATGGCTATTTTGCAGATGGCTATGGGGCGAAATCAAAATCAATGGGGGGTACCTGCGTCGCTCTGACATTCAGTGCGATGTGTGGTATGACTAATCCCGGAACACTGGCTATGATGGGCAATCGTCTGGATTACGGTTTAGCGTTTTTTATGCCTGAACGGGGCTTTACGGCTAATGACGATGCGTCAGCAACGATGCCACCTGCCTCAATTGCACCGGGCACTTATGAAAGCAATAACGATTGGTTTGTGATTCCTAATTTCGCCTATAACCGTATGTTGGATGACAACACGGCTATTGGCCTCTTTGTGGCGGGCAACGGGGGAATGAATACGGAGTACGATAGCCCCGTTTTCAAGAACTTTAGTGATCCCAGTGATCCCAGCACGTTGGCTTCTTCGCCAACCGGCGCAGATTTAATGCAAATGTTCGTTGGACTGACTTACTCCAGAAAAATCACGGCGCAACATGCTTTGGGTATCGCGCCTATTTTTGCTGTTCAAGGATTTGAAGCGCAAGGTTTGCAGCCTTTTAAAGCGTTTTCAAAGTACCCCGATAAGGTGACCAATAATGGGCCTAATTACGCTTATGGTGGTGGTATACGTGTGGGTTGGTTGGGTCAACTCGACGAGCATCTGACAGTGGGTGCGTCTTATCAAAGCAAAATGTGGATGAGTGAGTTTGATGATTATAAAGGGCTGTTGGCTGAGGAAGGCAGTTTTGATATTCCGGCCACTTATAATCTGGGGGTGAGGCTTCTTCTGATGCCAAAAGTGAGTTTGGCACTTGAGTATCAACGCATTGAGTACAGCGGTGTTAAGGCTTTATCCAATCCTTCTAATCTGGTTTTTACGCCTGGCGAGACTTTACTGGGTACACCTGATGGACTGGGTTTTGGTTGGGAAGATATGAATATTTTGAAAGCGGGGCTACAGTGGCAATATAGCCCTGATCTGACTCTGCGTGTTGGTTACAGTCATGCCAATAACCCGTTTCCCAATACACAAGCCCTGTTTAACGTTTTAGCGCCGGCCGTTATTAGAACGCATTATAGTTTTGGTTTAAGTACGCCGCTTTCAAAAAAAGTGGA
>JAYQWI020001347.1:0-3303 GCA_035871815.2 Candidatus Parabeggiatoa communis | reverse complement strand
AAATTTTGCACTCCAATCGGGCCTTCGCAAAATAAATTTGGAACGAAAATCTCGCAAACTTTAGTACTATTTATATTCCTTGGCATGTTCTTCACATAGCCATAAAACATCGTCTTGAGGTTTGACGTGAACGGCTTTCAGCCCTCCCCATTGATCACTTGAATCTAATTCTTTTAACAGAAGACATAAACCTCGTTTGGTAGCCTCGTCTACATGATCATCAATATTGGGAAATTGTTGCTTTAACTGATTCATAAATTCTAAATCATGTTTGAGTTGTTTGTCGTGTCCGACAGTACCGATACCAGAAGTGAGCATGGCATTAAACAGGATAATCAGATTAGACAAGTGAGGAATAAAAAAACGAGACAATCTATCAAGTTCGTAGATGTGGTAGCAACCGCCTTTTTCGGTTTTATGCCAATGCCCTGGCTGTTGACAATACAGTTGTAATGTCACTTCACGCGCTGCAAAGGGCCGCCACCATTTTACGGATTGCTGGCTTAAGGTAAAGGCATACGGGCATTGTAATTCAGCATGTTGTTTTCTGAACTGCGCTTGTATCCAGTTAAAGAGATTGCTGGTATTCTCTTTTGCTGCCTCTGTCATTTCCTTTTTGAGTTCTTCAATCTTTTGTAAGACGGCATCTTGGGTATGCCAATCTAAGCCAAATAAGAGTTGAGGAACCGAAACAGTTTCCAATGCTTCTTGGCATTGAATTTCAGGGACATTTTTTTGCATCGCTTTTTCAAGCTGATTGTAATTAAATTCACCTAAACAAGGTTGACCATCATGTCCGGGGCAAGGTATTTTGCGTTTAATGTGTAGGCCCGGAAAACGTTGCAATGTCAATTCTAAGCCATCACGCAGTACATCAAAAAAATAGTGGGGAGCGCTGCCACGCACGATTAATTCTAACCGCCTTTCTTCTGGAAAAGCGCGAATCAATCCTAAATGATGACGTGCGACATTATCAGCAAACAAAGCGCCATAACGCCAATGCGTATTCGTGGTAAAACGGTGGGCGCGAGCGATGAACCAAGTTGGAATGCCAGGTGGGAGGGTGTTTAATTCATAAGTCATGCGAATTTCTTTAGCACCGCTCATTTTATCCCAAGTGGTTTGATAGTCGGGCGGATCGGAGGGTAAACATTCCACTACAAAACGGGTATGTCTCTCTTCCAAGGCGCGATAAGACAGATCAAACTGTTCCATCAAATTTGAAAAATGCTCTCGCATTTCATGATCTAAATCTGACCAAAGTCTGTCTCTCTGCGCGTCGGTTAAAATACCTTGTTTATCAATGACTTGTTGGCTCGTTAAGATCAGGCTAATGTGTTCCGTCACCCATTGCGGTTTGAGAATGACGACATTTTTCAGATCGTCATTGTCGTGAAAATAGAGCACTTCTCCTAATTCATGTAGCCATTTTGCCAAAATAATACAGTGGTTTTGCGCGACACCCTGCGCTGTCATTAATGTGTCTAATTGCTTAGGCATCATAGATTTGTCCGTTTTTGCCCGAATGGCATTAGCGGCCTCTAACCAATGAATGGGCCATTTTTCGCCCATCAGTGGCAACTTCGCAGCGGCCTCAGCAATGGCTTGGCGCACTTCGTCAATACCTGCCCCGGTTTTATTGCTGACTTTGCACGGTTTATTCCCAATAATTTGTGGGTATTTATGTTTTAAATCAACAAAAGGCAAGGCCGCATCATATTCATCAATATGAGTAGCCACCAATAATACGGGCGATTGTGGTGCCTTCGCTTGAATGACGTTCAGCCAGTGAGACACCTTACACTGTTCATAACCCAATCTGGCATTCCAGACTAAAATAAACAAGGCGCGATTGGTCAAAAAGAATTGATGGGTAGCATGATAAATGGTTTGTCCCCCAAAATCCCACGTTCTCAATTGCATCGTGACATCGGCTTTGGTGGGATGCTTGAGTGCCCAAGTATCAATCGCAATACCATGCGTAGAGTCTTCTTGATCATCAAAAATTTCTTGACGCAATTGATGGAGCAATGAGGTTTTACCTACGCCGCCTTCACCGACCAGTAATAATTTCGCAGCCCATTGTGGCTCTTTTTTAAGGCGTAAATAGGTCAGAATTTCCTGAGTGCCTTGTGTCACAATTTCCGGTGGTGGAAAAGTCAGGTTGTTGTTATAAAGGGAAAGTACCTTGAGATGGGGTAAATTTGTGATGGCCTCCGGCAAAGCCTGAATAGGGTTGTTGTTAAGAGAAATCACTTTTAAATGAGGTAGTTGGGTGATTTCAGAAGGCACACGGCTCAATTGGTTCTTGGCGAGGTAGAGCCATTCCAAGTTTTTCAATTCAGCGAAAGTGGCTGGTAAAGCCCTTAATCGGTTATCCGTAAGCGATAGCACCCGGAGATTCACTAATTGCGCGATTTCAGCCGGTAATTCGGCGAGTTGATTACTGTCTAGGTAAAGTTCTTCTAGGTTGGTGAGTTCAAGCACTGTCGGAGGGAGGTTCGTGAGTTGTTGCTCACAGAGATCGAGTTTTCCGCTTTCGGCGGCTTGGTTGATTCGTTGGGTTAGGGTTTCGGTGTTCATTACAAATGATTTTCGTTCCAAGGATGATTAAAAGCCACGGAATGACACAGAAAGCACGGAATTTTTCCGTGTTTTTCCGTGTTTTTCCGTGGCAAAATCTACAAATAAATTTTTTGTTCTGTACAAATTACGCCGCCTTTTGTTGTGGCGGTATCACCACAACCTCTACATGAGAACCTACACGCGCCAACATATTCACAAGGGCATCTATTGTGAATAAGCCAAGTTTTCCATTAAGCAATTCATCCACGCTAGATGCTGTTATACCAAGTTGTCTAGCGGCCTCAAATTGAGTTATGCCTTGTCGTTTGATGTAATGCTCTATTTCAAGCATCAATAAAGAACGGATGTGCAGAGTCGAAGCTTCTACTTCATCAAATCCAAGGTCAGTAAAAATATTCCCCGAAGATTTTATCATCTTGCTATCGTCATCAATCATGATTTTTCCCCCTCAATTTGTTGAAACCGTTTACGTGCCAGTTCAATATCGTGTTGGAGAGTTTTCTGCGTTTTTTTCTGGAAAGCATGAAGTACATACACTGCTTCTTCAAAATTAGCCACATAGATGACTCTATACTCGCCTCCAACGTGAATACGTATTTCTTTGACGTTATTGCCGATGGTTTTCATTGGTTTCCAATCAATGGGAAGGCTAGCATATTGAACTCGGAGTAATTGATATCCCGCTTGTTGCCGTGCTTCTTTTGGAAATTTTCTCAA
>JAYQWI020001346.1:0-9483 GCA_035871815.2 Candidatus Parabeggiatoa communis | reverse complement strand
TAATTGGAAATTGGAATTTAAGTCAACCTAAAATACCTGTACAAAAATTTGAAATCAGAAACAGAGTTATTAGCTTTCAAACCAAAGGCAAGTTTCAAAATAGGCATCATAATTTCTTGGACAAATTGTCAAGGAAAAATTTATTTGTTTTAACTGTTTTGCAACAGTTAAATTGCTCTTAATGACTCACATGAATTACCCTACTCACAAATCCTATCGACACTTTCAATCAGAGTGTTTACACTCATTGATTTTGTGATAAATTCCTCTGGTAACTTAATATTAAACATTTTTTCAATGACAACGTGTAATTCGATAAGTTCCTGAGAATCCATCCCGATATCATCCTCAAGCAACATTTCACCTTTAAGCTCGTTTGGCTCAATTTCCAAGCGAGCAAAAATTTCTTGATATTTTTCTGGAATCATGATTAGACTAAAGGCTCCTAGTTTATAATAACATTAAAATGTTTGTGTGTACTACGACTTCTTCTTTTGTTTAGGCATACTTTGGATATGGGTAAGTGTGTTGGAGTTCAAATCGAAAGCTTTGGAATACCTGGCGGTTTGAATGCCAACCTCAACACCTCAACACATTGAGTGTGATTTTAGAATTGAATTCTAACTTTTTGTCGGTAATGGGTTTGAGGTCAGAATCAATAACATAAACATTATTACCAATTATCAAAAACTCATTATTTCTGTATTATTAATAACACTGTATTATTAACACAATTTTGGCAATTTGTATATAATTTTGTAAAAATTCAATATTTCCGTAAAAATAAAACACTTTTGCTTAAAAATTAACGGAATATCAATTATCAAAAACACAATTTGTGGTAGCGTGAAGTATAGATACACATAGAATTTATCGTTCACACCACGCCATTATTTAACGCCACGCCCCTGACTCAAAGTGACGAATAAAAAGTCTGCCTATCGTATAAGTAATGGCTCCAGAAACAATGGTTCTACCCATTACGTTAATTCCCGGCACAAATTTAAGATAGTTTGCCATGTAGTGAGTGATCCAACTGGAGTGAGCACCACCAAGAACAGAAGCTACTATCACTTTGATCTTATGATTGGATAACTTGACTTGATAGATTTGGGAAAGATCACTCAACATTTTTGCCAAAAGACCTGCAATAACCACTTGATCAAAAAATGGGGCAGGAATCAGCCCTACTCCACCAGACAACAAGACATACTTGTTAACACTTTTCAGCGCACGGTTTGTTCGTGCTTGCTTTGTTGATGGTTGAGAAGAGACCGTTTGCTCTTCTCCTTTGTCAGTATTAAGCTCAGAAACGGATAAGACGCTTTCAGTCATTTTTCATTCTCCTACTTAAATCCAAGTTTAAGCATCGTGTGACATTGATTCCTTTTTATTTTCCCTGTTTTAGTACGAGGAATCATGTTTTGTTTTAATATCACTATATCATACACTTCAAGTTCGTGACATTGTCGTATATTTTTTTGTATAGCAGCTATGATAAGCTTTAAATGCTCTCCCTTAGGAACAGTTTCAAATTCAGCAGCAATAACTAATTGATTTTCAAGGTTTATTTTTAAAGGAAATGCAGCACAAGTAATAGATTGGAGCATTTTATGAGCATTTCTTACCGTTTTTTCTATCTGTTCTGGGTAGTAATGACGTTTTTTGATGGTTAGCATTTCTTTCAGACGGCCTGTAAGAAAGAGTTCCCCATGCTTATTCAAATAACCCATATCTCCAGTGCGTAAAAAAGGGCCTTCTTGCGTTTCTTGAAGATAAAAATTAAATGTTTGCTCTGTTTCTCTAACACGATTCCAATATCCTTTCCCAATAGCTTTACCTTTAACCCACACTTCCCCTATTTCTTCAGAAGGGCAAATTTGTAAAGTATTGGGATCAACAATTTTAATTGTCACACTTTTTAAAGGTTTCCCACTGGTCACCAAATCGATCTGGTCATCCCTATCTTGAGAGGGTTCTATTTTATTGAGTGTTAGAAGCTGCTGACTGATGGATTCAATACGAGGATATTCTCCTTTAACACTGGAGGTAAAACCAAATCCTTCAGCTTGACCATAGCGACTTTGAACAGATTCCCGCTGGAATCCAGAAGCCTTATATTTAGCGATAAATTGTTCCAGCAATTCGGTTTTGACTTTATCACCCCCAACGAGTAATGTGAGGTTGCTCAAATCAATATCATGTAAGTTGTCATCTTGAATCTTATTAACGCATAAATCAAGGGTAAGGTTGACTCCCATCAAAATATTGACCTTATAATCAGATAAGGTTCTTAATAATCGGATGGGTTTGTCTAAAACCGATTGCAATGGTAAGTATACCGTCTGTCCCCCTTTTAAATTGAAAACCATTTCCCACAAAGCGGTTATAATATGGTAATGATTAAATAAGGTACACAAAACGTGATTAGCATCAACAGCTAAATCCAAAGAAATATCTTGTATTGAGGTTAAAAAATTGCCATGGGTTATAATGACACCTTTAGGTTGACCCGTTGTTCCTGAAGTATAAGAACAAAAAGCCACTGTTTCCTCGGTTATTTTCGGTTCTTGCCAAGCATTTGCCTCTACAGGAGGCAAATCTTCTTTTGAAATAATTTGCAGTCCTTGAAAATAGGGTTCATCTTTCAGCACATTGCTCAGATAGGGCTTCATCGATTTTGCTGTCAACATGACCTTGGCTTGCGTATCATCGAACACAGGGCCAACTGTGAATGCCTTTGTTTCATCGGGATTGGGAGGACACAAAGGAACAATGACTATCCCTGCATACAAGCAGGCTAATAAGGAAATTTTAAAATCAATACCCGGCGGCAAACAAATGACAATCGGCTCAGCTATCGACATGCCCTGAAGTTGGGCAGCCATCGCTTCAGCTTTTTGATCTAACTCTTTAAAGGATATATTTTTTTCTTCTCCCTCTTCCAAAAATATATACGCCTTTTTTTGAGGAAATTGATCTGCTTGTTCTTTAAATTTTTTTATGATTGATTGTTGTGTCATTTTTCATTTCTAATTATTGGAAAGAGCGTTTGGTTTACTTGTAATGTGCCTCAAACGTTTTTACATCTCGAAGCATCATGTCAATTTGAGTTGGTGACACAATTCCCTTATGCAATGTCTGTGCAAATGTGGCCTCTTCGCGCACATCCAATGAAGGGCTAGATGTACGCGAATCAGTACCCATAAGCACAGGTACACCCAATGCCAAATACTTTTCCAGTGGCATTCTACCAGATTCTAGTCGTTGGTTGGAACGCGGACAATGCACCACTGTGCTACCACTACGCTGTATGCGCTCGATATCCTCATCAGAGACATGCACCGCATGGATAAGTAAAGGCTTGAAGGCAAGCACACCTTTCTGCTCCAAGTAAGCTATAGGCGTAGTCATTGGGGTTGGCAGATCGTAGGGGATGCCCAGACTTGTTAGCTGCCGACGACGTTTGGGACTGAGTGTAGACAGGAGTTTGCGGGCTATATTTTTCATGCGTGATGGCACACGCGAAGTGATCAATTTCGCCTCAAAAACACGGAAATCACCAGTGCCCTGTGTAAGCAGCTCCCATTCCGCAGGCGACTCAGCGGCATGGACACAAAGCGGGAGCATTTCCGCTTCAATCCATCTTAAAGTGGGTTCCCACAAACCGGGATGAATCGAATAGGTTGAATGTAGTGTCACCCCCACATGAATTTGCGAATTGGCTGCCAACTCACGCAAATCATTTACATAGCGCTTCAAAAAATCCAATCTGGGCATGCCTTGTTTCATTGTAGTCGCAAGTATTTCAATCCAAACGATACCTTGTAAGCCACTCTGTGCTATAAGTTCGACGCTCAAACCACTTGCTGATATGTCACCAATATGCGTTGTTCCTGCTGCTAGCAATTCTTGAAGGCCTGCCTCACAAGCAGCGCGAGTACTCTCTGGTGTACGCTGGTAATTGCTCTGAATGACTTTGAAAAGCCAAGAGGAAAACTCCGCACTTGGCTCTGGTAGCAAGTGGCTTTTATCTGATAGCTCAAGGTGAGTATGAGCGTTGATGATAAACATGTTACTCAGACCAACGCTCATAAATCGTATCAGCATATCCACCTTTTTCTAAATACTCTTCATTTCTTTTGGTAAGAATCATGCGATTTCCTACAAATTTTAAACCTCTTTCTTCTACAGGTTGAAGATGTTTTGAACCTCCCAAGAAATGATGACGTACAACTTGTGCCTCTTCATCTATCTCATAACGGGCCCAGTAAGCCCTAAATGTTCTCCTCCTAACTTCATCTGCTGCCTTAACAGGGGATCTTTCTAAAACACCATCAGAAAGAGTGCCATCTACAAAAACGGCAGCAATATTGTTCTCCATATATATACTAATACCTTCAAAAGGCCCTTTAAATGTATCAATGACTGTACCATCAGCAAAATAGTTTTTCATGCCAACCAGTTTCCAAGTTCCACAAATTTCTTCTTTCACTTATATTTTCTCCTGTTGTTTATAATTGTTTATTGATGAATGTGATTCATATTATAGACTCAAAACTTAGGAAATCTTTTTGGCCTATAATCATCTAATAATTTCAATTTACGCAAATTCTGAGCAGTCAAAATCAATAATAATGACAAAATGACAAAGTTGACGTACAAAGTTCTAATGCCATCGGCCCCACTTAAGTTGAGAGACGGAACCCTTTGGCATCCAAGGTTTATCTTTCATTTTAATAATCAGACATGCGCCCTCAAATGCAAATTCTCTTTCTTCTAAGTACATGTCCATAAATAAGTTTTACACTTTACAAATTGGATGCTATACTTTCATATGTAGATCAGCAAAAGTGTTTTAACAAAATTCTTATATGTAGATCAGCAAAAGTGTTTTAACAAAATTCTTATATATAGAAAATGTTAAAAGATTTATGTGTCCCTACTTATATAGAAAATGTTAATGCGAATTAAGAGTTGAAAGCCAATAAAAACATAGCGGCAGCAAGTCTACCAAAAACATGAACCATCAACCCTTTAGTTGAACGAACTTTAGAAGCTATTTGAATACCCGTTTTTTCCTCGATCCAATTAAACAGAGATTCAATAGGTTGGCGGACACGGCTAACAGAAGTAGAAAGTAATTGTTCAAAAAGGTACCCCTTTTTTTGTCCTTTCTTTTTCTTGACTGGTGTATAAATTTCAGCATTTTGTAGGTATAGTCGTTCACGTTCAAGACTATCAATATAAGCTTTGTCTGCATATATTTCACAATCTTGAATAATTGGTATAATTTGTTTAAATGCAGGTAAGTCATGGTTGGATGCTGGGGTTACTCCTATGTATTCAGGCAGCGATAAAGTTCCTGAACGTCTAAAACCTAAAACAGGGACTTTTACACCATAGTAATAGCAACCTTTAGAACCACAAGAACCTTTGTTAGCTAGCTCGGAAGCAACTTTAGCTTTAGAACTTATTTTTTAGAATACCATTATTATGGGCATAGAATCAATTAAACGAATATCTTTCAAAAAATAAGAAGGAAAATAATTTTGTATCTCTTCAATAAGTGGTCTGAAAATATCATGTAAACGATTGAGTCTCATGATATATGCTTCATAAGAGGGTAAATTAGGGAACCATTCCCGCAAATGATTATTTGTGTAATCGTATATCTCTTTTATATTTGTACGATGTTGCATGATTCCCCAGAGAAAGATTGTAATAACTTCCTCATCGGTAAAGGTAGGGGGAAGAGTTATTACTAAACCTAAGAGCATAATATAGCAAGTTATCTTGAAAATGTTCACTAACAAATAAAAAAAACAAAGATTAAACGAAATTGCCAGTCCATAATTTTTACCCGTTAATTTTAGTCGTTATAGAAAGAAATTGATTTTAATAAAAACATTTTTTAATTAAATAATCAAATACTACCTTTTTACTACTCTTTATTCAACTCTTAATTCGCATTGTTAAAAGATTTATGTGTCCCTACTTATATTAAAAAACATTTCCTACCACATCGTATACATAAACAATATTATGAGTGTAGAAGAACAACTGCGAGAAAAATATATCAGGTTATTTTCTCATTTTAATGAGAAGCAAAAACGACTTTTAGCAGCTTATGACGCTATTGACCTGGGGCATGGAGGAGTCTCTTTGGTTTCACGAGCCTCAAATTTAACAAGACCTACAATCTACAGAGGAATAAAAGAATTGACTCTTGCGACATATGACAGTCCTGATTTTGAGAGAGTTAGAAAATGTGGCGGAGGTCGAAAAAATATAACTGATGAGCAGCCAAACCTTTTGCTTGAAATAGACAAATTGTTAGATGTGTCAACTCGCGGAGACCCTGAATCACCACTCAAATGGACTTGTAAAAGTACCAGAACGATTACTGATGAACTCAATAAAAAAGGATTTGTCGTGTCAAAAAGCAAAGTTTATGACTTGTTAGTCAATCTTGATTACAGCATGCAAAGTAATGCTAAAACATTAGAAGGCTCAGATCATCCTGATCGTGACAAGCAATTTAAATACATTAATAGAAATGTTAAAAGATTCATTAAAAATGGTAATCCGGTTATTTCTGTTGATGCAAAGAAGAAAGAAAATATCGGTAATTATGACAACAAAGGGAAAAGATGGCAACCGAAAGGAAACCCGAAAAAAGTTCAGGGGCATGACTTTCCTGACAAAGAACAAGGCAAAGTGATTCCCTATGGTATCTATGATATCAACAACAATTTTGGTATGGTAAATGTTGGCTGTGATCATGATACATCAGCATTTGCTGTCGCTAGTATAAAGAACTGGTGGAGACAATTTGGAAAAAAAGCATATCCAAAATCAAAAGCTTTACTTATCTGTGCCGATGCCGGAGGCAGTAATAGCTATCGTTATAGATTATGGAAATTTGAATTAAAAAAATTTGCTGAAGAAGAAAATCTATCGCTTACAGTATTACATTTTCCGCCTGGAACCAGTAAATGGAACAAAATAGAACACCGGTTATTTTCCCATATTAGTATGAATTGGAAAGGACAGCCACTAACAAGCCATGAAGTGGTTCTGAATCTCATCAGTGCAACAAAAACAAAAACGGGACTTAAAGTTCATGCCAACTTGGATACTAATAAATATCCGACCAAAGTAAAAGTATCAGACGAAGAGATGAAATCAATCAACTTAAAAAAACATAAATTTCATGGAGAATGGAATTATACTATTAACTCATAAAAAATAATGTAAAAGTTATTTATGGACAATCGCTGGCTGATAGGTTTTTTTTGAAATCCTTGACCGTTTGGCATTGTATGGCCTGTCTGAGCAGATCGCTCAAGACGTTCTGTTGCGAAATCTTCTGAATTTGCTTGCTAATCAGACCAGGTACTGCGCCAAATCGCACCTCTAGGGCCTCAAGCACCATTTTCTGTTCCCCTTTCCGTTCCCCCATTTCATAAACTGGTTTACCTGCGACACTCTCCATCAAATCAAAATTTAACATAGCAACAACCTCCTCGTAAGTCACATCTCGAAATCTATTCAAGACAAATAAACCTAGAATATCTAGGGCTTCCCGCTGTTGGTGAGTTGGAAAAACTTGGGCTATCCGATCACACCATTTTTGGCTTTTCTTAAATAAGGTGACTTTCTCCGTTTTCACGGGTAACGTAAACGGTGCCAAAACCGTCAGTTTTGGATCGATTTTCAACAGCTTTTGTTCTGTGTAATCGGTCAAAACCACTTCTTTAAAACAGCTTTTTATTTGGCAACCTCTGACCGCTGTTAAGGCCGTATTGAGCGGTAAGGCGGCCTTTTGGTATTCTGAATCGGTATAGACAACACCAGCGATAACGCTGCCATTATACCGTTGTTGGGCACAACCTTGATAGACTGATGCGATCAGTCGATAGCGAATAAAGGGATCGTGATAGGCCTGAAACTCAATGAAAACAGGGCCTTGTTCACTATCTAACATCGGTATCGCTTCCACATCGGGCATCAAGGTTTTTTCCTTCAGTGTGACTGAACGAAATTGATATTGATCGGCTTGTTCAGGAGGCACACCCAGTAGTTTTAAGAGACTGCTGCCACTGAGCGTCATGAGTTTCAAAAAACTTTCATCTGTGCCGCGATCGGGTCGTTTTTTTTTGTTCATAGGAATGACCTATTTTTAATGGTGGGCAAGCGGGCGGTGAAATCTGGGTTTGAGATTGAGTTCAATGCCGACAGCGATCCCACCCTATATTAATCTGTGTGTGAGAAAGTGAGTATATTAACACACCCATTACACATATTTTGCAGTTGTTGTAAAATGGAAAAGGTTTGTCCGTCTTCTTGCCAAGTGGTTTTAATCCCGTCAACATCCGTTTTAAAACGGCTATTCGGGCCTTTGCTGTTTCGTAGGGTGTTCACTAATTGAACTTGTAGTTGTTTTTGTTGGGCAAGCTGTTGTTCGGAAAGCAGGAAGGCTTGATATTGTTGTTCTAATACGATATCGGCTTGTTTGGACGCGACAAAGTAAATCGTTTCAGGGCCGGTTTGTTCATCTAATTCAAATGATTCATATTGAGATGGGACATAATAGGTTTTGCCGCCTTGAACGGGATTGACGTGTTTGACTGTGACGTTTTCAAATCCGGTTAGGGGAAACAAGCGAAAGAGTTTATTAGCGGAATCTATTTGAAAAATAGACACATGGCTCTCTTCTGCCGGTGTGAAGATGATTTTGTAGTGATCGCCTGAATGCAAAATACCATCGTTGCTTAGCGTTTTAAAGGGGCCTTTACCGCCTGAACGGTAAACGTAGTTGATTTTGAAATCTAAGCTATCCTTTTTGATTGCCTTGATCCCTTTATTGTCTTTGGGTAGCGCCAGTAGGAGAGTTCTCAACTCAGCAATGTTTTCTTCAAGGGCCGTGATGCGGGCCTCGGCAGAATCTAACCGTTTCCCCATCGTGTTGATCGCTTGATCTAAACGGGCTACCAATTGTTTGACGGTATTGAATTCTGTTTGAGAGGGATAATCGCCTTGCGATTGAGCAGCGGCCAGTTGTTTTTCGAGTTTGGTAAGACGCTCACGCAGTGCGGCCACTTCTTCAGGTGTCACCTGTTCTTTAAACATATCCTGTAGCACATCAATCGCCGTATCCATTGCGATTTCTCTGACAACGTACCATGCGATAGCAGGCAAGGCTGCTTCAACAGGCTTCAATGTCGGTGTTAGACAAATCAGCACCAAGATAATGACAATCCGTTTTTGTGTTTTCATCATGATAAACCTCTTTAGGTTGAAATGTTGTGGAATGATAATTTGCCTCGCAAGGGCAGCCCAATGTTTTTTCTACTTTTTGCGCCTCTTGCGCCTCTTGCGCCTCTTGCGTTAAAAAAAACAACCTACGATACTAGCGTTTTTCTGAAGCCAAGCGTTGCATTATCTTTTCACGCTGAGTTTCAGATAGCATAGCTAATA
>JAYQWI020001345.1:0-2227 GCA_035871815.2 Candidatus Parabeggiatoa communis | reverse complement strand
ACAAGCCCTCATAGGCTTTACAACAATTGATAATTAGTAATAATTAATAACAATAATTGTTGTTTTATCGTTTAGATTTTGCCTTTCGGTCTAAGCCTCTTGTCCTTTTTATTTTGGTGTGTCATAATGCGCGCTCGATTTTTTGACTAAATGGAATAGCTGTGTTTTTTACCATGTTCACGCATCTTTTAAAAAACTTTAGGCGAATAAAACTTATCAAGTCAAATTCACAATGAGAAGCTGTTATGAGTCAAACAAGATCGACTTGTTTTGTGGATAGCGTCAAATGCGTGCCACTTTAATAAAGCAAACTAAGACATTGTCGATATATGTTAATAAGGCTTAAGGGTGAACATAGTTTTACTGTCCATGACAACTCCAAGAGCTTTTTTGAGCAGAGCATTTGATGCTTTTGGTGTTTCATACACTCAAAGTTTTATGTGTAAAAAATAGCAAGCATAGGTGGTGGTTTATGGTTGATATTTTTGCAAAGGCTTGTCAGCCACTAATTGCCATTGATTGTTTGTGACAATTGTTGTTGCTATATTTCTATTTAAATCTCTAGCTACGTTCCAAATAGCATTTGGACTCAAAAATGAGGTTTTTCTATGATAAAATGGAAAATATCAGTTATAATAACTGCTATTTTGATAATGACTCTAAGTTTAGAGTTGAATGCACAAGTTCGTCGTTCTAATGAACGTACACTAGACATTACATCCCGCATTGCTCCGGCCGTCAACATAGTTCTAAAAGATAAAAAGAATTTTTACGATGGTGACATCAAAAAAGTTGAATTATACTTGGGGAAAAACTGTATTTCGGTTTATGGTGAACTTTATGTTCGTAACTTTGCAGTTTTTCCCGGTTTATTGATAGAATTTAAGGGGAAGAATTGCGATAAATCTTGTCAGTTTGAAGAACTTGATTCTGATGCTGATAGAACATCTTTCTTATGGTATTTGTATCCGGGAACTTGGGTCGAAGAGATTGGTCTTTTGTTTGTTGATATTGAAGCTGAAATTCTAAGTGGGATTAACACTTCTGTTTTGGAAATTTTGGGAAGAGAATATTGCAAGTGACTGCATGGTTCGCATTCCCAAAACAGGGTTCATAGGTGTTCGGATTAATTAATGAAATTGGGTTATTTTGACATTGACATCCAGTCAGTTCGTTCAGTAATACCAGATTAATTAACCGAAAAATGGGAATACGCCCATTACTGATTAGACTTATTCTTAATAAATAAGTTAAGTCATTGATTTTCTATGCGTTGCATTTTCAATGGGTTATGTTTATTTAGGAACAAGTCTATTTTATTTTGCGTTATTGCTAATATTGTTAGCAGTGATTTAAAGGATTATATTAATCATGTTGCGTAATAGTTTCTGTATATTGTTGTTGTTCAGTAGCACGGTTGCCCAAGCAATCCCAGAAAAAGAAGTGCTGGATTTGGAAGAGTGTCAGAAGCAACTTTATTCAAGTTCTCCTGAGATTGATTGTGAGATAAAATTTACTAATCCAAAATTTGCTAAGGATTCGATGGGGTTTATTGATGTCCTTAAATGTAGAGCGAGCCTTCGCTTCCACAAAGGCGAACTTATGAACAAACTCAACAAACTCAACAAACTTCAATCTGATCAAAAACAGACGATGGATTGCGAAATTACCTTAGCTGGTAAAACCAAAGGTTTCTTGACTCATCTTGATTTAGAACCGACTGTCGAGTTTGAGAATGCCTTAGTCAAAAATGTCAAACTGGGCATTAAAAAAGCAACTGGAGTTGCTCCTTTTATAGAAGAACTATTGAAACGGTATGGTAATAGTGAAAAGTTTGCCAATATATCACGTAAACCTGTTCATGAGTTCATAGAAAATCTCTTTGGCCGCTAAAATAGCAAATGAACGTAGGATAACTGGCCAAAAGCGATAGTTTTCTTCAAGTCATCGAAGAGAAACCCAGCCGTTCACGAACAATTCTAGCCATTTGTAAAAATGCTCTATTGATATTGGTAGTAAATGTGGGTGATATGTATTTTAGGAGTTTAAATTTTAGTTTGATTTGGTGACAGTTTAGACTCCATCACTCACATTGCACCACTACCTAAAAACCTCCAAAGTTTTAAAAACCTTGGCGGTTTTTTTATGTCCGAAAAAAGTGAGCCATTCACAAAGTCAATCAAGTCAGCAAACTAGCCCACTTTACAGAAAACTTTTCATTTTTAAC
>JAYQWI020001344.1:0-5148 GCA_035871815.2 Candidatus Parabeggiatoa communis | reverse complement strand
CGACGGCCCACAGCTTGCCCTTGCCGATTGAACGGATCACGATCAGTCGGGCGTTCCCATCTGCGCGGAATGGGGACATTTGAGACTTTAATGGCGGATCGGCCCTCAATGGCAATATGGCTTGCCACGACTGACATCACGGGTTGATGATCCAGTGCAAAATTTCCCCAATTTTTGTGAGTTGAACGGGGTTCAAGCTTTTCTAATTGTTTTTCTTGCTCTTCAATGGATTGACGATTTTTACGAACAAGTTGCCAGATGAAGAATATTGCGCTTGGGGCACCAAGAAGCGTGACTAAAGTCGCTATGGCAGTGACTTCATCACGAAGAAAAAATCCGAGTGCATCGCCCATTTTTTTAGGCATAAAAAATACAATGGCTAAAAACTCATCAAAAGTGATCAGTTTAAGATTGGCATAGTTTAGGGCAAAAATTAAAGTCATTAAGAGTAAAAACCATAAAATGGTTTTACGATTTTGATTCATTGATAAAATCCCGATTTGTAGAATTTGAGTGAAGTGATTTTTTCAAAACAGAGTTCACAGAGTGGGAATGGTGGGATCGCTAAGGAATGGGATATGACTTGATGATCTTTAGTTCTGAAAACCATAACGACAAGGATTGTATATAATAAGGGATTAGATCGTGGTTGTACCTAGTTTAAATCCTTTCTTATATACAATCGCTTTCCGTTAGTGGTTTAAATCCTTTCGGGCGCATTCCCAAAAAAAGGGTCATTCTTGGCTATCGCAAAATAAATTTTGCACTCCAAGACGGCCGCAAAATAAATTTTGCACTCCAAGACGGCCGCAAAATAAATTTTGCACACTCCAATCCGGCTGCAAAATAACCGGAACGAAAATAAACCGCAAAATAACAGAAACGAAAAGCGAGCCTTCAAAATTGTTCTATCTTGATGACCCTTTTTTGGGGAATGCGCCCAATCCTTTTTTATATACAATCCTTGTCGTTTTTTATAACCTATTGATTTTTATAATATAAAATAAAACCCGTTTCCCCATCATTGCTCTATTCAACAGAAGCAAAATAAGCAATGCAAGTTGTAGCGGTTTTCATGGTGACTCTCAAAGGATTGTCCATACCAGCACAATCACCATACCAACTTATAAAATGTGAGCCTTGGGCCGATACGGCTTTAAGAAAGGTTGTGGTACCGTAGCTAAATAACGCGCTGCAACTGTCATTGTTATCAAAGCACTGAATACCCGTGGACTGATTCGCATAGTTTAAACTGTAAACGACACCGCTACCTGTGCCACCTGTTTTCACTGTCAGTTCATGTGTTGTATCAAAAAAGGCTATACATAACATATTGTTGATCATCCATAAATTGCCATCAGTGCAATCATGATGGCCTCCCCAATCTATGAAAACGGAGCCGGGTGTGGCAGTGGCAATCAACTTGACTTCAGTGGCGGTATCAAAACGATGGGCGCAATAATCCTTGTCACAAACCATGCCGGTATCATCTTCTTGATAGCTGACAGTCATACAATCGTCAGTATTACAATCAATGCCTGATGGTTTACTGCGAACCGTGCCATACCCGTCAATTTCTACTGACAGGCCCATGGTGGCAGGTAAAGGCCTTTGAGCTTGGGAGGACGAGTTTGCCAAATTTAAACCAATAATCAGGGGATCGTGATCAGAAGCTCGGTAAGGATCGGCATTGTATAGGCCCGCTGATTTGGACGCACCATAAGATTTTTCTTTGTAATCAATAATGTGTGGTTCATCAGCATTGATATGCCATTCAGTGGCACCCGTTACTTTAGCGGTTAAACTCGCACTGGCGAAGGCATGATCAAGAGAACCTGCTTGAGCTTGATAAACATACGAGTAGGCGTTTGCGCCAACGAATTTCTGAAGCAAATCGGTATAACCGGCATTTTTAATCACAGTAATCGGTTTTTCTTTGGCATAAGCATTCAAATCGCCTATGATCAGGATATCCCCTCCGGCAGTCTGATCAGTGGCTAACCAAGCGGTCAGCGTATTAGCAGCTTCAACTCGCTCCGCATTCCAACAAGCTTGTCCATCATTTTGATCGGCATTGAGACTGCCATTATTTGGACAACCCCCTTTAGATTTGAAATGGTTAACGACAACGGTGATTTGTTCTGCGCTCGCCTTTTCCCGAAAAGTCTGCACAAGTGGGGGCCGGCGCGAGTTAAAAGGCGATTGGGTTGTTGTGGCCGCAACGCCAATCGGGGTGACGGTTTCAACGCGGTAGATGAGGGCTACTTTGATCTTATCCCTGCCGAGAGCAAAACCAGGATTGATAAAAGCATAAGTCGTGTTAGATGGTGCTTTGGTATTTAAACCCGTGACCAAATCTTGAATCGCACTATTGGCCCCGTAACCGTCATTTTCTATTTCCAGCAACCCAATGATATCGGCTTGCATGGCCACAATAGCACTGATGATTTTTTGGCGTTGGCGATCAAATTCAAAAGCGGTTTTTGCACCGCGTGAAGTTGGAAATCCAGCGCCAGCACCATTACCATTGAAATAGTTTAAGACATTGAAACTGGCTACCTTCAAAGTACCCCCGACAGCCGGTGGTGTTGCCGTGCGTGGGTTAGCCGCAACAAAGTTGGGTGTGCTGGTTGGCTGAACACGATAGTGAGCATAGCTATAATTCAACACGCCAGTCACGCCAGTTACCGTATCGCCAGTGCGTAGCGTATTCGTCGCGCTGAGTTTGGGTTCGGGATAGAGAATGGGCTCAGGATTGGTGGTTGTACTCCCATCATCAATAATAATGCGCTTCAAATCATTTTGTGCTTGTACGGCATTCGCATTGGTTCCCGGTGATGTGATCTGGGTTGGCACCATCAGACGGCCAGATGATAAGGTGATTTGGCCATAACGGCCTAACTCATAATTATTACTGACTGTCAGTCTTTGTGGCAAATTGACTAACATGCCTTCGTAGCGTTCAAGATAGGTATCACTGTTAAAAGGCAGATTGAGGGTTGCCGGTGTCACACTGGCACCGCGACTACAAACTGTGACTTTGCTGATGTTTTTTAATTCTGTGAGATCGTGGTACTCGTCAACTTCACCCGTGACGCCCACCTGATCACCTACATTGACATCCGTACCACCTGGATTGTAAACAAACAGGCCCTCAGAGGTTTTTGGATCGTCATCAATATCAGTGTCTTGTTCCTGAACGAAAAATCCTTTTAATTGTGTATCAGCTTGAAAATCACCGACGACGACACCTTCAATGGTATGCGTATTGCCCTCTTCAGCACTGGCAGTGCCGCTGCCTTGGAGGGTGTGGATTTTTGTCAGCATACCCGTGATGTTGCCGTTAATGTGAACATTATCAATTCTCCAAGTGCCTGCACCGGATTCAGCATTGAAGCCATAAATTCTAAACTCAACGGGGCCAGTCAAATTATCAAATGAGGCATTCAATGTGATAGTTTGATCTTTGTGTAAGATGTCATCTGGCACATTAAAAGTGCTTAAATCCGTTGCAAAATCATCTAAACTTGAACGAATTAACCAATTGCGAATGCCCATAGCTGATCGCTTTTCATCAAGTGTTAAACTGGTTAATGTCATTTCAAATCCGCAATGGGGTTGGATTGTCAATGCGTAATAATCAGTCATATCGAGTGTACCCGTCGACCAACTTTGAGCATTAAAAGTGTTCATAGCCTTTTTAGGCGTTAAACCGTTTCCCCGACTCATCGCAGAAAGAGTGGCATTGTTTGGCTGATTATCAGGCTCAAATGTTGCCTCGTTTCCGATAGCATCCGTAAAGGTATAGCTTGATAATAATGCAGCCTGCCCCGTGTTCAAAGTGAACAATAACATTATCATCAATATAATTTTTATAAGATGTTTTTGACTCATTATTTAATTAATGGTAAATGGTAAATGGTAAATGCTAAATGCTAAATCATCTTAGCACCTATCCGTTTTGTTTTTCACGCTTTTTGCGCGCAAAAACTTCTTAAGGTAACTCCAAAAAATTAAAATACCCACACCTTTAATCAATCTTCTTTCATTCTCTGCGGCTCTGCGGCTCTGCGTGAGCAGACAGTTTGTTACATAAGATTTGAGTAGTGTGGTTGTTTTGGGTATTTTATTTTTTGGAATTGCCTAAGTGAAAAGTCATTGAAAAGCGAGTACAACGAACGAGGGGCAGATAAACCAATAAACCTAACAAAATCAATGAATTATTCGTTTAGAGGCCCGTTATTAGCGTAACTTTACTTCGTTTCGTTGTACTGGATTAAAAAAACGGATAGGCGCTAAGGGTAAATGGTTAAAACCATAAGCCTTGATGACATAAACTGTCAAAAAGAGAGAATTTTAACCCGTAAGGGATTTTGATATTGACGCTTATGAACTTTAGCCGCTAAACAACATTTATTCACCCCACGACAGAAATCCTTTATTATAAGCAATCCCTGTAGTTCTGTTTTAAGCGATCCGAGGAAAACATCATGTCATACCATCTTGAAGAACGACTTTACAAAGGACAAATGACGCGCCGAGATTTTTTATGGCTCACCTCAGTCTCCACTGCCAGCGTTGCTATAACAGGCTGCGCCGTTAATCCTGTCAGCGGCAATCCGCAACTCATGTTGGTTTCTGAAAAAAAAGAAATTCAATTAGATAAAGAAAATTCCCCCCATCAATTCTCCGCCGATTATGGGCCCTTACAAGATCAGGCCCTTAATAATTACATCAGTGAAGTGGGTCAAAAGATGGCCGCTGTCTCTCACCGTCCACAGATGCCCTATTCTTTTCGGGGTGTCAATGCGACTTATGTCAATGCCTATGCTTTTCCGGGTGGTAGCATCGCTACGACACGCGGCATTTTGTTATCACTACAAAATGAGGGTGAATTGGCCGGTTTATTAGGTCATGAAATCGGCCATGTCAACGCACGCCACACGGCCTCACAAATGAGCCAAGGTATGCTAATCAGTGCTGCTTTAGTCGTGGGTACTTTGATTCTCAGTCTATCCGAAAAATATAGAAAGTATGCCCAGTTAATTGGTTTGCTGGGACAAATTGGAGCGGGTGTACTACTGGCCCACTACAGCCGCTCTGATGAACGGCAAGCGGATGCCTTGGGTATGCAATATATGACTAAGG
>JAYQWI020001343.1:0-4965 GCA_035871815.2 Candidatus Parabeggiatoa communis | reverse complement strand
GATTTAGTCGCCAGCCAACAACGCTATGAAAGTTTAGTTAATTCGATTGACGGCGTGGTGTGGGAAGGTGATGCCAACACTTTTCAATTTCAATTTGTCAGTCAACATACTCAACGCATTTTGGGCTATCCTTCAGAAGATTGGTTAAAACCCAGATTTTGGGCAGCTCATATTCACCCCGATGATCGGGAGTGGGCAATGACTTATTGTGCAAATGCGGTTGCAGAAAAAAGAGATCACCGTTTTGAATATCGCATGATAACGGCGGATAAGCGGACTATTTGGTTAAGAGACTTGGTGACGGTTGTCATTGAAAACGATAAAGCGGTGAAACTTTACGGTGTGATGTTCGACATCACTGAAAGTAAACAAGCAGAAAAAGCACTTCGTCAAAGTGAAGAGCAATTCCGCAAAATGTTTGAAGAGGGGCCCATTGGAATGGTCATTGCCACTCCATCTTTTCCATCTTTTAGTTTTATCAAAGCCAACGCCGCTTTTTGTCAGATGTTAGGTTACACAGAAGCTGAATTGCTCCAATTAAATGGGGCTGATATCACCTATCCAGATGATATGCCTATAAATAGAGAACTGTTACAAAAAGCCTTAAATGGTGAAATCTCTTTTTATAAAATGGAAAAACGCTACATAAGAAAAGACGGGAAATTAGTTTGGGGAAATTTAGCGGTTTCACTTTTCCACAATGACGAAGGAAAAGTGACATTTTTTCTTGGCAAAGTTGAAGACATCACAGAACGTAAACACGCTGAAGAATCCTTGCGCCGTTTTCGTGCTGCCCTTGATAACTCTGCCGATGCAATTTTTATCGTTGATCGCCAAACCATGAATTTTGTTGACATGAATAAAATCGCTTGTGACAGTATTGGCTATTCGTATAACGAATTGCTCTCTATGGGTCCACAAGACATTAAACCTTATTTTACCAAAGCACAATTAGCCACTAAATTTGATGAGATAATCCAGAGCGAATGTCAGGGCACCATCGAAACAGTACATCAACGAAAAGATGGCACTGAATTTCCCGTTGAAAATTTTTTGCAATCGCTCAAATTTGATGAAGGCTATTTGCTTATTTCCTCAGCTCGTGACATCACTGAACACAAACAAGCTGAAATCGCTCTAATACAAGCCAAAGAACAAGCTGACTCAGCTAACCGTGCCAAAAGTGAATTTCTTGCTAACATGAGCCATGAAATCCGCACCCCCATGAATGCGGTGATTGGTTTCAGTGATATACTGGCTTCAAAAGTCACTGATAAAAAGCAAAAGACTTATCTTGATTCCATTCAAACGGCGGGTAAAAGCCTCTTGACTTTAATTAATGACATACTTGACTTATCCAAGATTGAGGCGGGGCGGTTGGATATTCAGTATGAGCCAATGAACCCACAGCTTATTTTCACTGAGTTACAACAGATTTTCAGTCTCAAGATGGCTGAAAAAAATCTGGAACTCATGACAGAGATTGATGAAAGCTTACCAAAGGCTTTATTTTTGGATGAAACTCGTTTGCGACAGGTGCTGCTCAATCTGATCGGTAATGCGATTAAATTTACTGACAGTGGTTATGTCAAACTCTGCGCCCATAAAATCTATACAGAAGATGGTCATAGCCAAGTCGATTTAATTCTAGCGGTGGAAGATTCGGGCATTGGTATTCCAGCCGATCAACAGGCTCTCATTTTTGAATCATTCCGGCAACAGGATGGGCAAAGTACTAGTCAATATGGAGGAACCGGGTTAGGGCTTGCTATCACTAAGCGTTTAGTCGAAATGATGAAGGGTCAAATTTCTGTGGAAAGTGTTCCCAACAAAGGCAGTCGTTTTGAAATCACTTTACGAGAAGTCAAAATGGCGACTACACCGAATGCAAAGCAAGAAGAGACTTTTGATCTAAACAACATCACATTTGAAAAGGCACAAGTATTGGTAGTGGATGATACAGAATCTCATCGTTATCTCATTGAAGAATATTTATCCCTCGTCAATTTAGAGGCGAACAGTGCTGCAAGTGGACAAGAAGCGTTGCAATTTGTGGAAGAATCTCATCCAGCTCTGATTTTAATGGATTTAAGGATGCCAGAAATGGATGGTTATGAAGTGACCAAGCATTTAAAAGACAATCCAAACACGGCCGATATTCCAATTATTGCGCTAACCGCCTCTGTTGCCTTGAATGAAAAAGCTAAGATTGAGACGCACGGCTTTGATGGTTTTTTAGCCAAACCGGTTAATATTTCTGAGTTACTCAGTGAATTATCCCGCTATCTCCAATATACCCAGAAAGCGGATACCGATGCCCCTCAAGTTGCGGCGGCGGCGGTTGATAGCACCCTGAATGTGGCCGATATTGCCAACCTTCCCAAATTGAGAAACCAGCTAAAACAAGAAATCATGCCAATTTGGGAAAAGGCAAATATTATAATGGAAATGGATACGCTTGCCGAATTAGCCGAAAAGATGATAAAACTGGGGAACGAATATAATCTCCCAATTTTCATCCATTATGGTGAACCGCTGCTAGAAAGCACCGAAACTTTTGATATAGCTTATATCCAAAAAGCACTTAAAGAATTGCCTGAGATGATAAAGCCATTAATAGAATAAACTGATTTTTTCAAAACACTCAAAACATCAATCCGTTTATTCCGTTGTACTTAGGCGATTTCCAGAAATGAATAGACAGGGAATCGCTTGCATTGAGCTTGTCGAAGTGTTGCCAGAGTTCGGTTAGCGGGCAGGCAGCTCAGGGCACAGGCAACGGTCTAATTTTTCCTGGAAATCACCATAATTAACTCATGTTACGCACAATGCTTCACAAAATAGCACCGGGACTGTCATTTCGAGTTGTGACCGCGTTCAGTATAGTTCGCTTTTGGCTTTAATCCCTTCTTATACGCTTGTGGTTGTTGAGCTTGTTGAAACATGTCGAAACATGCCGAAAATATAATCCTTGTCGTTATTTTATTAGCGGTGGCGACATAAAACGCGGCTTCACCGTGAACGTATTCGGATTATTCAGTTCCTTTTCAATATTACACTTTTTAAGCTGTTTTTCCACATAGCCACCCGGCAACACGACAAAAAAACATTCTACATTCACATCAGGTGAGTCAATTTGCACTTCACCATCAATCCCTAATCTTGATGACGCACTGATCAAACTCTCATTAGATGTGATAGATTGCTTAGATATGATAAGAATATTTCCGCCTTGTCCTACCTCCGCTTGGCCTTTTATTTGCCCCTTGTCCAACACGATAAATTGGGGATTTTCAATCGTGATATTGCCACCATTGCCTTTACCGCCATGAACACTCGTGGTGATTTCACTGTCTTGTAAGTAAATCAAAGTAGAAGCATAAATTCTAATATTGCCACCAACGGCTTGAGCGGCAGCAGAGGTGATTTCACCACCTTGAGATAAAGTAATCTGGTTGGCTTTAAGCTGGATATTTCCCGCATCACCAATACCAAAGCTATTGACCGAAATCGCACTGTGATTGCTTAAGGTAAGATGATGGGTATCGATAAATAGATATCCCCCTTTACCTGAACCCAAAGTATTACTCACTATACCACTTTGAGAACCTTGTTCATCATAACCAGAGGCAATGATACTATTGGTCGCATTCACCCGTATGGCACCACCAGCCCCAGTGCCAATAAGTAATTGTGTCCCGATTAAACCGCCACTACTATTGTTAATTTGCCCACCGCGGCTTAAATATAAATCTTTTACCATAACAACTATATTACCCGCATTCCCCTCATTAACGGTAGAAGCTGCAATAACACCACTATCATCTAGCACCAAGGTAGGTACAGCAATCGAAACTTGTCCGCCTTGGCCCTTTCCAAGTGCAGCCACCGCAATCACGGTTTGATTATTGTTGTATTCAAACGTCTTGTCGCCCAAATGGATGCTGAATGAACCAGTACGTTTCCCCGTAATAGAAAGCGTGTCGTTTATCACAATATCAAGATTTCCCCCAGGGCCATTAGCAATAGAAGAACTAGAAATACTGGCCCCTTTTGTCAACGTCGCCTGATTCGCATGAATGGTTACATGACCGGCTTGTGCTTCTCCAAAGCTCGTGCCCGCAATAAAACCACCGTTCAACTTTAACTCGTTAGTCGTGAGATTAATAGTACCAGCTTGTCCAGTATTATAAGTATCACTACTAATTTCACTGGGATAATCAGCCAGGATAAGTCCGCCAGGTAGAGCAATATTACCAATCCGTTGACCTTCAAGGGCGATTATTTCAGACGCTTTGATAACAATTTGCCCGCCTTGCCCAGGACTATAGGTATCACTTCTTATCGCACCACCATTTTTGAGCATAACTTGTTCGGCTTCAATAGTGATATTCCCAGATTTACCAAGCCCTGCACTTCCTGTACTTATAATACTGCCGGTGATTTCCAAATGGGGGGTAAGAATAACCAGATGACCCGCATCACCTTGACCAAAGGTATTATTTGAAATAGCCAACACATCACCATTAAGATGAACGGATTCGGTTAATTTGAGATCGATATTTTGGCCATTTTGGTTAGCATAAGTATTGGCTTGAATGGTTGAATCATGGGTAAAAAATTGTCCGCCACGAATGACGACTTCTCCAGCACCTAAACCACTCACATTCAGTTCAGTCTGCTCAAATAGGCTTATCGTTCCTTGTTTTTCAAACGAAGTGGTGTCCAAGTTTGATAGTTCTATTTCTCCCCGTTGGGCGACACTGGCGAGATGGATGCGTCCACTTGGTGCAAACAATTGGCCGCTTTTGATATTGATATCGCCACTCACTAGTGAGAAGGTTTTGCCGGGTGATAGAGATAGTTGGCTACCTTCAATTGATAACGCTGTTGGCGAATCGGTCAAAAAACCGAAACTTTCTATTGGAGCAACAGTTAATAAACTCTCATTTGGATAACGCGCAT
>JAYQWI020001342.1:0-3606 GCA_035871815.2 Candidatus Parabeggiatoa communis | reverse complement strand
AGTAATCCTCGCTTTATTCATGCTTTTCTTGAGGCGTGTACTATTTTAGGGCTTCTGGAAAAAGAAGGGGATAAATTTACAAATTCGGCCATATCGAATGAATTTATGGTTCCTGGCCAGCCCAAATATCTTGGCGATTATGTGTCCCATATTACCAATTATTGGCATACTTGGGGAAAATTAGACACCTTACTCCTTGAAGGGCGAACAGAACTCCCTTTTGAAAATGGTTTCAGCGATGCCCCCACCTATTGGACGGATTACATGAAAGCCCAGCACAATCGTGCAATGATGGGGCAAGGTGCAAAGTTGGTTGAAAATGTTGATCTCACTGGTAAACAAAAAATGCTGGATTTAGGGGGTGGAACGGGCAGTTATAGCATTGCTTTGTGTGCCGCTAATCCTCAATTAAAGGCTGATGTTGTTGATCAAAAAGAACCCTTAGAGATCGCTCGCGAAATCGTAGATGAACACGATTTAGCTGATCGAATTACGCTGGTAGAGGGAGATTGTCATACCATTGAGTTAGATAACGATTATGATGTGGTACTGATTTCTGGCCTGATCGTTCTTCTTTCTGAGGAAGAAATTCGTCAGGTATTTCTTCGTGCTTATAACACGCTGTTACCAGGTGGATTGGTTATCGTACAAGATTTTATGCGACTGGATCATAGCCCAGCGCGACAGTTTTTGGATACGATGATGGATTTATATCTGCTTGTTGGGTTCACGCCTAATGCAGGTGATCGTTCTGGAGATGATGTCGCTTCTTGGCTTCAGGGTACTGGATTTGTCAATGTCAAACAAATTCCACTACCAACACAACTCGCTTTGATCACGGCTTCAAAACCAGTAGAATAAATCAAAAAATCAAAAATTGGGTGGAGACGTGTTACAAACCACCCAATTTTTAAAGGCTTATTGAAACGAACTATTCCCTATTGACTCTTTTTCAAAATCCAATAATGTTGATTCGGGTTATTGAAAATAACGTCATAAGTTTGTATGTGACCTTGTTCAATAATCTCCAAATTGGCTTTTAAGAACCATTCATCATATAAACTCGCATTGTCTCTGAAATGAGCCGGATTTTGGCTTTTGCTAGGTACCCTGCCCTCAAAATTGGTTTTGATACCCTCTCTAAAGAAAACAATACCTCCAATTTTCAACCCGTTGTGAATGTTGTCAAGCAAAGTTTCAACTTCCTGCTCTTCCAAATACTGTAAAATCCAGTTTCCAAAAATAAAGTCAACTTCGCCATTACCAAAAACAGCCGACATGACATTTTGCGTCCGATATTCCACATGAGTTAAATGTTCATGTGATGCCTTTGCTGTCTTGATATTCCCGTCAGAAAAATCAATTTGAATAACCGAGTCAAAATGGGCCGCAAAATAGTTAATAAAGCGCCCGATGCCTGATGCGATATCCACAATGACATTTCTTTGCGCTACCTGCAATAGGGGCAAAGCCTTATTATCCAACAAAGCGAGTGTTTCGTATTTTTCAAACTGAGTCACAATCGCCTTGATTATTTGGTCAGCCGTTTGTTGATATTGAGCAACTTCTATTTCACCCCCCGTATTTGTTAAGTTATTGAGAGTTTGATGAAGTGCCTTGGAAAACATCACGACTTCATTATAGGGATTCGGGTTAAATGTGTCCCACTTATATTGCTGTTTAAGGTGTTTGATAAGTGCTGAATTGACGCTGTCATCAGATGATAACAGTTCACTAATCCGGTCAGCATACAACCCCAAATTCTCGACATTCAGAGGCGTACCACTGGTTGTCATATCAATATCGTTTTTTTCCTTCTTTTCCCAAATGGCTTGTTTATTAACTTCTTCCATTGATATTCCTCGTTGATTAACTCCAAAATGCCCAAAGTTTGTCTGTACTCTCTCGTTCCTTGAGTATCTCGAATTGGGTGCCATTGTCATAATAACCGATAATTTTAGGCATTTGACGACTATTATGTCTTGACCATAAACTCAAAGTATTAGCACCCGTATCGTGAATAAAGACATAATCGCCCGTTTCTATCTTAGGTAAACGGATGTTTTTTTCCAACATATCCCCCCCAAAACAAAGTGGCCCAGCAATGGCATAATCCTTTTCATTGCCTTGCTTGATACGTCCTTCATTATCAACGAGACTGATATCATGATGCCAATCGTTTGGATTATAGCATTCACGCAAAAATAAATCGGCTCCAATATGAATCACTGCAGTGTTAATCTTCTCTGTCGGCTTAACATATTCAACTCGACTGGCGGCCCAGCCTACATTACCATAAATATACCGCCCAAATTCGGTAATTATTTTAAAATCACCTTCAAACAGTTCTGGGCAAGAAGCTTGAATAAGCTGTTGATACGCTTGCATAGTGATCGCCGGTTCATCTTTGTGATAAGAGACGGGGAGGCCACCGCCTATATCAATGCTTTCAACTCGACGATTTTGGTGAGTTCGCTGCAAACCGTCATTGATTTCGTTGACGATATCCAAAACGGTTCTAATCCCTTTAACTAATAATTGCGGCGCACAACCTTGTGAACCAATATGAAGATGAACTCCTTTGAGCCAGTCATATTTTATAAAAGCGTCAATCAGCGTTTGCCGATTTTGTTGTAAAGGCACACCAAATTTTGAATATTCTCCCCCAACACTCATAGATTCAATATGTCCTGTCCCAACTTGAGGGTTAATGCGAATACCAATAACACTGTTCGACAATTGCCTTGCCTGTAGTTGGGCAATTCTGTCAAGTTCTTGGAAAGAATCCGCATTTAAGTAAATACCCCGTTTCAATGCATATTCCAATTCTGAATGTGTTTTAGCGGGCGAGTCAAAAACAATTTTCTCAGGGGAAAATCCCGCTTTTTCAGCTAAACGCAATTCTGGAAAAGAAGCCACTTCAAGCCCAACGCCACTCGGTTGAATGTTTTTGAGAATAGCCGTCAATGGATTCGCTTTAGCAGCAATAGCGTGTAATGCTGACTTGGGAAACACGTCAATCAGATTACTGATACGTGCCATCAAGCGCGACAAGTCATAAAAAATCACCGCAGTATCTTCTTCTTGAATAAGATTCTGTTCTAAGGCGCGTGAAAAAACTTGAGTCATTTCTTCATGCCTTATCTTGTTAAGCATTTTTTGCTCTCCATTAATCCAAACCTGACAGGTTTTGAAAACCTGTCAGGTTTTAAATTATTGTTTATAATGATGTTTTTTTAAAATGTGATAATATTTGCCAATCAACGATAATTTATCCAGTAGTCGCTGATCATCTTCAAGTTCTTGTGCTATTCTCGTTCCCACGTCTGCAATACTGTTTTCTTCAGCCATTCGGCATACCATTGGTGCGCTAAGCGCTATCCGTAGTACAGCCAATTCCGATTGGCCTTCGCAAATTTTTACCGGTTGACCAATAAGACATTGTTGCTGAGCAACTAAAGATTCATCAACAGTCGCGTTATTTGGTAACCAAGCAGAAATATCTTGCGCCATCCATTGATAAACCGTTTTAAGGGATTCTGTATCTAATCCCCTTCCCGGTTTACCGTTTTCTGCTGGATGTAATGTGAAGGAAATGATGCTATT
>JAYQWI020001341.1:0-8195 GCA_035871815.2 Candidatus Parabeggiatoa communis | reverse complement strand
CGGATAAGGGGATTGAACGGATTATTTGTAGAGACGCGATGCTTCGCGTCTCAGTTCACGTTTCAGTTCGCGTTTCAGTTCGCGTTTCTACCCACGGGTATTTCCATCGAGTATTTGTAGAGACGCGATGCTTCGCGTCTCAGTTCGCGTTTCAGTTCGCGTTTCTACCCACGGGTATTTCCATCGAGTATTTGTAGAGACGCGATGCTTCGCGTCTCTGTTCGCGTTTCTACCCACGGGTATTTCCATCGGGTATTTGTTTCGACGCGATGCATCAAGCAGAGACGCGAGGCATCGCGTCTCTACGAGCCCTAAAACAACAATTCATAAGGCTGAGTCTCACTAAAAAATTGGCGCTGTTCTTCTAAACCGGCTGTGATTTTACTCAATGTCAGATAGGCACCCAATGTTTTTTGGGGTTTTAATGTAATCTGATATTCTCCTGCCGGTAAATCATCTTGTAGCGGAATCACAAAAAATTGTCCTACATCGACAAACTCATTGCGTTTATTGAGTACCACGATTTCGCCTTCACCTGCGGCGCGTAAATCATATTGACGCTGTGGAAAAGTCCAGCCCGTGTTATGAGTGGCCTTGATTTTAGCCTCTGCGCCTAATGTCACTTGGACTTGTAGACGCTCTTGAGTCTCTTTTGGCAAGTACACTCGTGCTGAAACTAATTCTTTATCTTGGCTCCGTTTTTCGTATGTGAATTGTAGGCCTTTGGCATCAAAGCGATGGGCCAGGCGTTTAATATAAATGGCTTGCCCCTCTTTGGGTTTGGCGTGATTAATCAAAAATTGCCCTGGGCCGATCACTTTTAAATGCAAGCGATGTGTTGTTGCGGTGAATTTGGGGAGTTTTAATTCGCCACGATATCCGGTTAGATAACCTTCATAATGTAATCGATTATCAAGCAAAATGCGTATTTTAACCGGTTTTCGGGTTTGACGAAAATAAATCAAGTTAGGCTGTATTGTCCGTCTGGTATTGACGAATTGTAGAATGAGGGGACTATTTTTGGGTATTTCTTGGTAAAAGGCCCCTAATGCTTGATCACGTATTGGCAACTCACTGTCTCTGAGTGTTAATAAATAACGTGATCGATATTGGCCCTCTGGGCGATAATCTTCCCAAGTATAGCGGCCAGCCATAATCTCTATATCGGCCTCATCACTTGGTGGGCGGCGCTGAATCCTGAGCAGTGGGGTACGATTTTGTTCAGATAATACGGCATAATTTTGGGGGCGTAATCGAAACCAGGCCGGTAACCGTTCGCTTTTGTCTGGGGTATAATAATAATCTTCAGGGATGCGCGTTGTTCGCAACAGGCCAGTGGGGCGATTATAAACCGCGACTAATGCCATACAGGGGCTAGTCAAACGCAGTGTCACACTCTTGGGCGGAATGAGAATGTAATAACTGTCAGCATCGGAGACTTCAAATTGTTCCCACCATTGTTTTGTGCTTCTATCATAAAAAGAGCGCGCTTGTGTTAAAGGCATTGTGCCGGTTTTTTGAGTGCCGCCTTTTGCATTTAATAAAGTATAAGTGACACGGCAAGGCGAAGGCTCTGTGAGCGCATTTCTTTCTAACAACCGTCGCAGATTAATACGCACCGGTATGGATTGGCGCTGAACATGATTGATTTTAAATTCGGCCGGCATGTCTTTTTGTATCAACGTGGTGCTTAAATGAACTGGCGGTGGTGTGATTTCTTGGACTTTCGCTTTTTTCAAGAAGACACGCATCATGACAGCTTGATCAGCACTGATTTCTAATAATCCCCCAGCAAATTCAGACTCAAAACCGTTTTCGCTTCCATCCCACACAAAGGTATGCGTACTGCGCTCTTTTGATTGACGTCCATACCATTTAACCGTGATTTTAACGGGCAATTGAGTGGCAGGTTGTCCGGGCAAGGGGAGGGCCTCGCTAAAGTGTAAATGTATTTGTCCGCCTTGTTCCAATAGAGGTACTGTTACCCAGTGCAACCCATTGACCAATATGCCATAACTTTCTACGGGTAAACGAACAATGTCGCCTTCCATTTCTTTGTGAATATAGATTTCTCTAGGGTAATACTCGCGCCCGGATACACCCAGCGGGCCTATTACGGCCCATCTTTCCCGCAATAAATTGCGTTTTTCTTGCTGAGTTAATAAGTCATGTTCATAAAGACTACCGCGCGTCAAGTCTCTTTTTTCTCGATCACTGAGGCGCAACCAGAGATAATCTAGCTTAAATTCATCCCAGGTTTGTTGCCAATAAACACGAATACCCACATCAATGATATCAGGATCGGCCGATTGAAGGCGAAGTCGTACCAAAGCGGCGTTAGGCGTATCGCTTAAATTAATCAGCATATTGCGCCCATCAGTGGGTTGTTGATTGGGATCAATGTAAAATACCGCTCGTACCCGATTCTCAGCATGACGATCTTGATAAACGGTTACTTTTGTGCGCTGATGATAAGTCTGTTCACTCAATAACTGACCTGTTTTATCAAGTATTTGATAATGCAAGACATATTGCCACTCCAATTCACTATTAAGACTATGGGTATGGGGGATAGTGGCATTGCTCAAAACCCTGAGTACATTTTGTTTAGGTAAAATGGGGAACACTGTCCACGCCTGACGATCTAATTTATAAACCGTGCGTTTTTGTGCCGTTGCCATTTTTTCTTGGGAGTGGATGGCTTTATTGCCTTGACTTATAAGCCAAGCATCTAGGTGGGGCCAACCTTGCCAAACGAAGAGAGAGATTGAGATAATCAATAAGGTTTTCATAACGACAAATTACGACGGGTCAGTTTCAATTAATCGTAGTCAAAATGGAGTTGCGATATCTATTTTCTCACGCAAAGCCGCTAAGACGCGAAGCATAATGACTTGACACCTTTGCGCCGCAGCGTCTTTGCGTGAAATAAAAAAACATCACAGAATGATTTTTTTGGTCCTGTACATAGTAGTCAAAGTGTCTTTGATTTGATAGGATAAAACGCTGATTATGGCCTGATTAAACTGATTTCGACTTCTCAAAATCAGCGTAAATCAGGCCATCATCAGCGTTATCAGCATTCTATCATTTTGCTCCACTACCCTCAAACGCCAATAGGAATACTATTGATGTCCTTCGATATTTTTCCACTTGCCATTTTTCCCCAAGGCAGTCTGTCAAGTTCTATTATAACGACAGTTTGGGTAGGTGTTTTTGTTATTGCTTATTTCAACCTACGCTTGGGTTGGGTGCTTTCAGGCTTAGTGGTGCCTGGCTATGTCGTACCCTTATTAATTCTTAATCCTTGGTCAGCCGGCGTGATTATTGTTGAATCCATAGTCACCTATTTTATCGTTTGGCTGTTCTCAGAATATCTATCACGCTGGGGCCCTTGGTGTAATTTCTTTGGACGTGATCGTTTTCTCGCCATTGTACTGGCCAGTGTATTAGTCCGTATTATTTTTGATGCTTGGCTATTGCCCATGATCGGCGAATTTGTCGTCAATCGTTATCACCTTCAATTCGATTACCGTAATCAACTGCACAGTTTTGGCCTCATTATTATCGCCTTGATAGCGAATCAATTTTGGAAAACGGGCCTCGTGCGCGGTTTAATCCCACTGATAACCGCATTAGGCATTACTTATGTGATTGTACGCTTTGGGTTAATGGAATTAACCAATTTTAGCATAAGCAATTTAGCTTATGTGTATGAAGATTTAGCCGTTTCCATTTTATCCGCGCCTAAAGCTTACATTATTGTGATCGTCACCGCTTTTGTCGCTTCACGGATGAATCTGCATTATAGTTGGGATTTCAACGGCATTCTCATTCCGGCCCTCTTAGCATTGCAATGGTATCAACCCTATAAAATCCTCACCTCATTTATAGAAGCCTTTATTATTCTCTTAATCGCGCATTTGGTTTTGGCAACGCCCTTGTTTAAATCAATGACGATGGAAGGGGCACGTAAATTATTGTTATTTTTCAATATTAGCTTTATTTACAAAATCGCCTTAAGTTATTTTTTACTGTGGTATATGCCCACCGTCAAAATCACAGATTACTACGCCTTTGGTTATCTGCTTTCCACCTTGATGGCGATTAAAATGTACGATAAACAAATTGCTATCAGAATGACACGGATCATTTTGCAAATTTCCTTAACCGGTGTCGCATTAGCCAGTGTATTAGGCTTTGGCATGACACTGATACCTTCATTGTGGTATCCCACACTTTCTACCCAAAATCAAACGATTGCCCAAGTCAAATCATTACCCCAAACTGAATTGATGAAACTGATTCATCAAGATAGAATTTTTTTATATCAAGGGCGTATACCCAATAGTTTTGTCGAACCCATACCACAAGAGATTGAATCCTTTCAAAATGGCTTGAAAATATTACTGGCGTATCAACAGGGCCGTGAAGAGGCCTTATTACAACAAGCGGCCAACCATTTTGCTCAAGTCAATTATCAAACCCTATTGGTGCAACAACGCTATGTGTATTTAAGAGAAATCCCACCCAGACGTAATTGGGGAGTTTATGTGTTGGATTTGGAAGCGGATAACCGTTTATTAATTGAAGTGCCGGCCCCCTTAGACGAATGGGGAACGATGGAAGTCGGTGCGATCATGTTTACCCAAATGCCAGGGCACGCATTAGCCATCGCCGGTTCGGCGAGAGGGGCCAATCATAACGGCCTTTCGGATATGTTATTAAATTATCACAGTTTCTTTCAAACCTTTCATCAAGTCTTGGCACATCAAAATGCGCTACAAATCCGGGCTTATACACCAAAAAGCAGACGAGTATTAAGTGAAACCCTTCAAAATCAAACAGATAACAGATTAACCTTGTTCAGCAGTTTATGGGTCAAACGGGCCCTTCCCACTGGACTTGATTTGTCGCTGCTTAAACATTGGATGGGCCACTATGAAATTGAATGGACGACACCATCGCTTGCCAATGCCCAACGCACTGTCACTTATACCGGTTTTACCGAATTATTTCTGAATCAAAATAATATTTTCAAAATATTATTTAGCCAAATCAATGACTCCGCTTTTTCAACCCAAGTCTATGATCAACGTATAGATGGTTATTTGCAAGATTGGTTGTTAGCTGGCAAAGGCCAAATTGCGCCCAAAGGCACAAATTTATATGTCCCCCCCAGTCGAGAAGAACTGTTGTTTTTTGATACAGAATTTCTGACCCCTTTATTAAAACTGATACGCACAGAATATCAAAACGGCCAATGGAGCGAAGCCAGTTTAATTCAACTGCGAATATTAGCCAGCGAAGCCGCTAAACTCGGTTATGGTATGATGCGTTATCGGCAACGGGATACCGAGCATGATTATCTGATCTTACAAGAACAAAGTGAGCCAAAACGCTATTGGGGTACTTATGTGTTTCGCTTAGAGGTGGGACAAAATCACATGATTCAAGTGCCACGCCCGCTTTATGAAATCAACAGTTTTGAATATGCCGTTGCCCTATTTGAACGTTTGAAAGCGAAAGTGCTACTGATTGGCGGCACCCACCCCTTGACGAATGTGGACAGGAGTGCTGATTTACTCAAATACAGTAATCGGTACACTATTTTTAATTTAGTCAATCAAATCATTTTGCGTGAACAGGGTAATGAACCCCTATTAGTGATTCATAGCCGGGCTTTTGGAAGCAGTGACGAAGGCTTAATGCCATCGGCCGATATATTATTAGCTTTTGATAAAGGACTCGCCTCCCCACAAGGATTAACTGAATTGGGTAAAAGCTTATATGATTCACTGCAAGCCGATGATTTGAATATCGAATTTGTGCAAGGACAAGCGAGTACCATAGGTTATGAAGTCGGTAATTTACCACAAGCCTTATATCTCTCAGCAACCCAAAATAAGGAATTTGTTTTATTATGGTTATCACCGACTATTCGCCAATATTATCGTCAGCAAGCAGAATATAATTTGCAAGGCCTCCAATTCAAAGCCCTCAACATTCCGACAGTGAGTGCAGCACTTTACCCGTATCTGATATCCCGTCCGGCCGGGCAGACGAGACCGCTTTCAAAAGCCTTTCGCGCCCGTGTTAAAGAGTATATCCAAGATCAAGACATGTTGATTTTACAAAGCTTATTAACACGCTGGCCTCAATATCGGCTAGAACGCTTTATTGATGTCAATTCTCGGCAAGCCTTTTTACTGATTTATGACAAAAAGGACAAACTCAGTTTAGTCGCCAACCTCTTTCCACGCGATATCGACAATCATTATCGCTTCTCAGCGACTGCTGATGATAATCGAGCGATAGTGACACGGTTTATTGAAACGCGCATGGGGTGGTTAGAATTTTGATTTTATTTATAATAAATATTCAGAACATTATTTTCTCACGCAAAGCCGCAAAGCCGCTAAGGATAATAACTTAGCAGCTTTGCGCCTTGGCTCGAAGCGTGATATAAGCCTCACAAATTGAAATAATTTCAATCAGGAGTACTAAAACAATGGCAGAAATAAAACCAAAAAAAATAAGTGTATTTTTTGCAAAAAATGACCAATCAGAAAAAGAGCCAGTCCGTGAATGGTTAAAAAACTTGCCTCAAAATGAAAAAAAAATGATTGGTGAAGACATTATGGCGGTCCAATATGGCTGGCCCATAGGTATGCCCCTTGTGCGAAATTTAGGAAATGGGTTGTGGGAAGTGAGAACCAATTTGGAAAATCGCATTGCCAGAGTGATTTTTTTTATTCATAACCATAAAATTGTTTTATTACATGGGTTTATCAAAAAAACTCAGCAAACCCCAAAAGAAGATATTGAACTGGCACTAACACGAAAAAGCCACTTTTTGACAAAATAAACAATAGACTTATCCCTAAATAACTGTTCAAATACGGTATAAGTACTGAAGCACAAGTTTTCAGGTATTTTCTTTTATGTATTTCACGCTAAAGTTTAGCGAAGCTTCACTACGCGCGTGAAATGGTGGGTAACGTGTTTTTGTTGCCCACCATCTTCATTAAACTTAAAGCGAAGTTTGTTACCGCGCTAAGTATAAAGGGGAAACTCAATGAAAATACCTGTTTATTTATGCTTCAGTACTTACCAAATCAATAATTTATACTGCAAACAGTCAAGTTTTAGCACGGCTTCCTTTGAGTTTGAATTTTCGATACAACTTAAGATTATTAGCTAAGGAGTAAAACGATGACAAATTTACAAGATGCACAAGATACTTATAGTATGGGTTCAAGTTTCGAGGAGTTTCTTGAGGAAGAATGTTTTTTGGCAGAAGTCGAGGCAACCGCTATTAAAAGAGTGCTTGCTTACCAATTTGAACAAGCCATGAAAAATGCCAACATATCTCAAGCAGAAATGGCAAAGCGTATGCACACAAATCAAGATTCGCTTTGATGTGTTTACTAATCTTGAGTCTAAAACGATCACTTTGAATACGCTTACAAAAGCGGCTGCAGCATTGGGGATGCACTTAAAAATTACGCTTGAAAGTCATACACTTGAGCAAATAGCCAAGTAACCTATCCCATCGCCAATAATTTCATAAAACAAAATGATTAAAGAACAATTTTTGATTGAAGCCTTCGAGCCGCTTTGGTTGACAGTAGACAATATAGGCCCTTTTCGGGAAGGGCCGTATCAAATTGATTTTACCAATGCCCAAGATCAACCCTGTAATCTTTTCTTATTGATGTCCAAAAATGGACAAGGAAAAACTACCCTATTGGAAATCATGTATAATCTCATGTCTTTAATAGGCCAAAATAATCCAACTCAATTTGGACATGAAGACTTAGATAACGGTTATGGACGAGTGCAATGGGATTTACGTCTCAAACTGAAGTGGCGCGAAGAAAAACACTGTATCGTATTATCGCTATTAGCTGGGCAATTGGATGAAAAACAGCCCGCTTTAAAAATGTGGCCTGAAAAAAAACTCAAAAAATATGGGGCTACTGCTTGGCATTATTTGGGTTTTCGGAAAACGCTATCCGCACATTTAAAGCCTATCGGTGGAACGAAAATAATCTGGCACCTTATATCGTGTCCAAAAGGACTTTAACATTTTGACAAGAGACTCTTATGAAAATAAATAAATTTTCGCCGGCCATAGTTTTTACCATTGTGGTTGGTGTGATGCTGTCGTTCACCGCATTTTTCGTCACACG
>JAYQWI020001340.1:0-4616 GCA_035871815.2 Candidatus Parabeggiatoa communis | reverse complement strand
ATTCAGGAAATTCATCTATTAGTCATTCATTGCTTGTGTGACTTGATGGATCATATATTATTTGGGTAGTTTACGTTGCTGAAGCAAAATAAATTTTGCACTCCAATCGCACCGAAGCAAATACAACGAATTAGCTTGTAGTGCAAACTTTAGTTTGCCAGAGAGGCCGAAGCAAAATAAATTTATAACGAAAATCGCACCGAAGCAAATACAACGAAGTCAAAATGAAAAACCATTCAATCCTTTTCAGTCTAATAATCCTATGTTTACCCGTTTTGGTATTAGCAGAGATAAACAGTTCATCCACTTCGTCAAAACGCTATACCGACAATAGGAATGGCACCGTGACAGACAATAAAACCGGGTTAATCTGGCTCAAAAAGGCGAATTGTTTAGGCCGACAAACTTGGCATAACGCTCAATTGAATGTTGCCAGACTTGGCGATGGACAATGCGGCCTCACTGATGGCTCAATATCAGGCACTTGGCGTTTACCCAGTAAAGCAGAATGGCGAGCGATGGTCGATAAGCGATATCTCGCACCTGCACTATCCAACGCTACTGGGCAGGAGACTTGGACAGAAGGTGATCTCTTTTTGGGGGTACAATCATACAACTATTGGTCAGCTACCACATTCGTCTTCATCACCCCAAATGCTTGGATCATGAACCTATACTACGGCAACCTCCTTGACTACCACAAAAGTCTCTTTTGCAACGTCTGGCCGGTACGAGATGGAGAATAAGCGTTTGTACGTTTATAATAATCGCTTGATTCATTCCCCTTCCAAGGCCTCTTTCTCACGTAAGAGCGTTTCTAAAGCCGCTTTCTCATTCAAGCTACGTTGTTTCATCGCTTCCAATTCTTGCCTTTCAACTTCCTGTTGTTGGCGTAAAACGTCCAAATGAGCTTGTTCTTGTTTCATCAACTGCTCATAATCGGTTTTACTCTGTTCCAACGCATATTCTTGCGTTTGTTGTGCCGTACTTTTATAGGCTTGTTCACGCTTTAAACGTTCTATTTCTGCTTGCACCTGCCTTTCATCCAGCACACTTTTTGTCGGTGCTGGTGGATTCATTTCAGGCAAAGTCAGACTCAATAATAAGATCACCAACAAAAAGAAGTGAATGATCAAGGAATCAAAAAAAGAAATGACTTTATGCCACATATCAACTTGTCCAATAATTATTTAAATAAATCAATAGGTTAATAAGCCTATTTCAGATAATGATTTTCAGGTAGTGTTCGCCCTGAAATTTCTGAAAATCTATAAAACATCAAGATATAGCAGTATTAACCGCTAAGACATTTTCTGCTAAATGTTGTGGATTGATCGTACCGACAATGATGCTGGTAACACCTGTTTTGGAAAACAGAAAATTGATATTGTCCTGTACAGAAGTCTTGTCTTTATTAAAACAAAGGTGCCCGCTGCCAAACGCTTTTTTGAGTAAAACCCCTTTGTGATGTGCGCGACAATAATCAATGACGGATTCTTCTTTTGTGTATTCTATATTGTAACTGACCATAACCACATCTGATTGTTTGGCAGCGAGTAGTCCACCAGCAACGGTTTTTGTTGACATGCCAAAAGCCCGAATCAGTCCTTGTTTTTTGAGATCGGCTAGCACATCCAAAATACCATAATGGTTAATAATGTGGAGATCGTTACCGTCAGAGTGAACGAGCATAATATCAATATAATCGGTGTTTAAACGTTGCAAACTGCGGAGGCAACTTTGATGAACAGATTCTGGCGTAAAGTCAAAGGAAGAGTGGCCATTTTCAAATTCTTCACCGACTTTACTACAAATAATCCAATCATCACGTTGTCCTTTGAGCAGTTTACCCAGACGTTGTTCGCTATGCCCATAAGCGGGAGCGGTATCAATCAGATTGATACCAAGTGCTTTTGCGTGAGCAATCAGATCAGCACTGGCCTTGTCATCAGGAATGTTAAAAGGGGTTGGATATTTGACACCTTGGTTACGCCCTAATTTGACGGTGCCTAAACCAAGAGGTGTTACCATAATACCGCTTTCAGCAATAGGAAATTTTTTCAAAGGTTACTCCCAAAAAGGTTTAGCAATGGGTGGATGCGGTAAGTTGGTTAATTCATTTAATCCTGGATATTTTGGATTAATCTGCTGTTTCTGTAATAACGCGCCCACTTCATGGGCTAAATTGGGTGAAAGTGTCAATTTAGTGGGCCAAGCGATGATCACATTTTTGACTTTATCAGAGGCTGCTACATAAGCTTTATCGGGTAATAACATAGAAGCGCGTTGTTTCGGTTCAGCGCGGTTGATGCGAAGGCAACCCCACTGCGTTTCACCAAAGTCAATCCAAGAGAACAATTTCTTCAATTCTTGCTTGGCTTTTGTAATCAGTTCTGACTCGCTTTGTTCTATGCCTTTTGTAGCCAGTTCGCCTCCTAAATACCAAATCCATTTACCCCCAAAAGTCGCATGACTTGATAGGGTTAATCGGGGGAGCGCGCTATTACCAATACAGTGTGCATAAAGGGCATGAGGATAATCATGTTTGACCCAAACTTGGTGTAATGGACGACGTTGCATGGCCGGTTGAGTCAGGGAAAGTTGCTGTAATAACGTTTCATTTCCTTCACCCGCTGTGAAAATAAAACGCTGTGATTGGATGACTAAAGTTTTTTCTTGATGATGAATCTGTAAAGCTTTAACTTGCCCATCGTCAGCTTGAGTCAATTGCGCTTGTTGCCAGTCAATTTTAAAAATCGCTTTCTGATAGTTTTCGGTTAATGCCTGAAGTACGGACGGCATATCGACAACAATATCTTGTAAACGGTAAAGTTTGCCATTAAAGCTGTCGTTTTGAAAAACGGGGGGATAATCAGGTTTCGTCACCGCTGTAATGCGCCCACGAATGGCTTGGCTCGCAAAAAACGTCATCAGTTTGGAACCAAAGCCGGCATGAGACCAGAAATAAATCTGATCAGAAAGGATTTTAGCACGGCTTAAATTCACATCACCTTGCCCGGCCAAACAGCTACGCCAGTGATTAGGCATTTCAGCAATCGCTTCAGAGGAACCGGTAAGCGTACCCCCTAAGGTATATTTCATACCACCATGAATGATACCTTGAGAAGCAATCGTCTGCCCACTACCCAAAGCCTCTTGTTCAAATAAAATGGCGTTATAACCTTGAGCGCGGAGATAATTCAATAGCCATAATCCAGCAATACCACCACCAATAATAGTGATGTCAACTTTAATTTTTTGTTGAGTTTTGGACATTTTTATGTTCGTTTTTAAAATTGAAGGGCCCATTTTCCAAATTTTGCGATGGCCTTGGAGTGCAAAATTTGCTGCTATTTTCGTTGTTTTACAAATATCGCGTCGGCTTAGATTCTGATTGCGGTTTTCTTAAGGGCGCTTCTTCCTCATCAATAACCACTTTTTCAGGTTTTTTGACAATTTCATAATTCGGACCCTTCTGAGATTCTTGTCGATGCCGATTGACATAAGCGTCAACCAATTGCCCTTGGGCATTTAATTCATAATCCAGTAAATCAAAAATTTTATCGATTAAATCAAAAACTTGTTCTCTATTTTCCGGTAAATAGTGTTGAGTCGGCCAATGTTTTTCTTGATGTACGATTTCTTGCCAAGCAGGGTTGTCTGAGTGGGAAGAGTGAGAAAAACTCATTTGTTTGTCGTTTGCAATATTTTGTTTAAGAACGTTAATTTTTTTGTTAATTTCATATAATTGTCTGGCTTCCTCTTGTTGTTCAGGTGTCCCTTTTTGTATGACATCTCTCAACATGTTCTGAGCCGTTTGTGCTTCATTTTCAGCAAGATAGGATCTCACCCGTTCCAGTTTGTCCTTCATATCGTGAGCATTAGGGTTGACGATGGGCTCAAAGTCTTCTCGATTCCTTGATGTGAAGGGGGAAGACATCCGATTGTGAGCTTTGATTTCATCATCCTGTCTTGGTAAAGACTTTTTATCAAAATGATTAGGTAAAAAATGATTTTGTGCGGCAACCGCCGCTTTCTGGGTAGCAGACTCATGTCGTCGTCGACTGATTAAAAGCACTAGCAAGATAATGACGCTTAATATTAATAAGCCAATCATTATCAACGACACTAATGGCATAGATAGCCATGAAAGTACCCGCTTCAAAATAGAAGAGAATGTTGTGGCCGGTTCGATGACGATTGGTGGTGCGCTTGAATCCATTGTTGGCGCTGTTGTTGTGCTGGTATCAGGTGTGTTTTGACTGATAACCTGAACGGGTTTTTGAGGTTCTTCAATGACGGGTAATTTTTGCTGCGGTTGTTGGGGCAATGGTGGACAAACAATTTGCTGTCGAAGCTGGCGATAAGCTTTCCATTCTTCACTTTGTTGATTAAATGCTTTAACGGCATCGCGATGACTCATGGCTTGCATATCAGGGCCTGAAGGTATGCGTAATGTCTGACCGACTTTTAAAGAATTGATATTGCAATTGATCTCAAAAGCATGAGGATTGGCTATGAGCAAAGCCAACATGGCTTGATAACGAGTGATAGCCGTATTTGGCCGTACTTTTCCGGCAATAATCCAGAGCATTTCACCTGGTTTAATGGGGCCG
>JAYQWI020001339.1:0-2226 GCA_035871815.2 Candidatus Parabeggiatoa communis | reverse complement strand
AGTTGACGCAAAATACTGTCCGGGCGTGTGACGCAAATTATCGTTACCGTGAGTTGGTTGGCGAGTAAATCGGGTTCGCTGTGTTTCTCATCAGTTGAGGCTTTAGCTAATTTCTGTTCTTGATGTGTCTGATCACCCAGGGCCCAGACGCGCATCATGATCCGAAAATAATTCGCCACCGTTAAGGGATCATGAATTCCTTTTAATTCAACGGCATTGAGTTGGGGAAAATGGGCAAAGACGGTATTCTGTAAATGGGTACGATCGGTGTCAGTACAAGGCACTACGAGATCGATCTTGCGTGAGCGAGAAAAAACGTCTTTTTCCGTTTCCACCTCAAGGCCCCACTTTTTAAACAGATGGTAATAAAAAGCTTTAGCCGTCTCATCAAAAGGTTCTTTTGAGGATATTGATTGAGTTGTCATGGTTTAAAATGTGAGTATTCAAAAAGAGTGGACTATTTTAGCATTGCTCGTTTGAAATAAGTACTGAACCATAAATTTTCAGGTATTTAATTAATAGAAGCAACCAAGGGGCAACCACAAGGGATTGCCCCTACAAGCAGGTAGTAGGGGCAATCCCTTGTGGTTGCCCTTTGCGGTAAAATACCTGTTTATTTGTGCTTCAGTACTTAGACGCTGATTAAAAAAAAATCAGCGTGGCGTCAGGACAATCATGACAATCAGCGTTCTATCATAATCACTGCCCATCCCCATATACGACAAACGGTGCCCAGTGAAACGGTGCGCTGTAATCGGCTTGGCCTGCTTTGCCGTTGATCATGTTGAGTTTGACTTCGCGCAGGGCGTGGGCGAGTTTTTGCGCTTCTCCTTTTTCAAGGTTGGCCTTGAGATGACGATATAATTCGGTACTTAAGACTTTGGCGGAAAATAAATTCACTGACCAAAGGGTGACGCTGGTGGCGGGGGTGCCGGCGTACATGAAGGCGCGCGTGAGGCCGCGAATCCCTTCGCCTCTGATGTTTCCACCGCGTCCGCTGTTGCATGCGGAGAGGTTGACCAGTTTGGCGTTGAGTTGCAGGGCGAAGGCATCGGCCATCGTCAGGTAGCCGTCTGTTGTGGGGTTGGACAGCACCAGGGCGGCTTGTTTTATCTCGTTTTTGGGTTCAAGGAGGACACCGTGGACGGAGAACATGATGTAGCGGTAGTCGTCTAAGCGTTGTTGATCATTTAAGGCGAAGAGGTTGCTTCGAGTGGCTCTTTCCTGTAAATATAAGTCGGTGGTTTTGTCGGCTTCAAGTAAGTCGGCAATATCACGGACTTCGTCAGCGGTTTGGGGTAAAGGGGTGAAGCAACCGCCCATGGCTTTGAGATAGGTTTGGGTACGCAATTCGCTGATGCTTTTCTTGACGGGTTTATCTTCTGGCACTTCTGGCACTTCTGGCACTTCTGGCACTTCTGGCACTTCTGGCACTTCTGGCACTTTGCACTTTGGATAAACGGGATCGGCAAAGGCGAGAAAGGGTTTTGGGGCAGATTTGATCTGTTCCTCGCGAAGGTTTTTGAGCAGGGAGGCTGAGGAGAGATAGACTATGGCATAGTCTTGAATCAGATAGTGAGGGGTGTCATCGTCGTTGGTGATGAGAGCTTCAAAAGGTAGGCCGTATAAGGGGCCTGTGGGGACGATATAAAGGGTATCGGCTCCGGTTATCAGTTGACGAACAGCCGGGGGCAACAGTTGCTTATAGAGGATATGACTGTATTGATTAAATTCATATAGTTGGTTAATCATGAGTTGACGTAAGCCGTGTGTTTCATCATTGATGAATTGTTCCAGTTGTTCTTCTGATAGCGGGAGACTGAACATTTGGAATTGGTTTTTGCCGATAATCCAGAGGAGGGTTGTGCTTTCTCTATCTTCCTCTTCATCATCACTTAAAACCCCATACACCAACATCATCTCGCCTTTTTGTAATACCTCATTTTGTAGAGCGGTTAAGCTGGCCGGTTGGGGGTATTTCAGGGCATAGTATTTGGGGTATTGGGTTTTGAGGCGTTGCGCTAACTGGGCGAGTTCTTGTTCAAGGGCAGTGCGTTCTGGTGAATGCAAGGGTTGCTTAGGGAGGTGTTGCCATTTTTTGGCCAGTTCTTGTTCTGCTTGCATAATATCGTTATCCAAGCCAGCAAACCGCCGTGCCCCACTTTGGCCCATTTCTTCAAGGAATACGCGCCCTTGTTTGCGTTCAAAGATTTCTAGGGCTTCGCG
>JAYQWI020001338.1:0-2404 GCA_035871815.2 Candidatus Parabeggiatoa communis | reverse complement strand
TCTATAAATTCTTTAGCGGCTTCTAAAAATGAAATCGGTTCTTTTTCAAGCTTGATTGCATTTCGACTGGGTTTGAGTTGTTCTAATATCGCTTCGATATCATTGAAGGTTGCTGTCTCTGGCAATTGTGAAATCGCCGTGATTGCGGATTGTTTTAAGCTTTCCATTAGAAAGTCCTCTTCAAGAGATAAAGGTGGGAAAGAAAACGTTTTTTTTGAAGTGTTTATCTTGACAATGTCACATTTAAATGATTGGGAAGAAAATCGTTTTTTTTGAAGTGTTTATCTTGACAATGTCACATTTAAATGATTTGTAGGCCCCTTCCAAAATTTCTATACCCGCGAGTTGTCCATCAGGTGCGTAGTTGGCTGTCACATTTTCAGTTAAATCTAGTGCTGTCGCTGTACCCGGTTGCAAGGTGCGAAGTTCAAGATACAAGGCATCCACCTGTGAATCATAATAAAGTTTCATAATAACCTTTTCCTTTAATCGTTATGATAGTATACCTTATACTCAACGAGGCGATAAACTTTTGCCTGAAAAACTTTTTTTTAAATGACTTTAGGGAGTTGTAGGGTGGGTAACGTGTTTTTGTTGCCCACCAAATTGATCTGATTTTGAACAGGATTACACAACAGGCATTCCAATCCGGCCGCAAAATAACAAGCATTCTAATCCGGCCGCAAAATAAATTTGGAACGATAATGATTTGTACTGAAAGACAAATCGGGAAACGCTATAGCACTAGTGCAGGATCGCTACAATCATCATACCACCTGGTTTTACAATGGTATGGGGATTTCTGCTTTCCTGTACTAGGTGAAACTTGGGGTTCCTAGCCATGCAGTTTTAATCACACCCTTCTTCAGTATAAACAAATATTCAAAACCGCAAGCACTTCATTGATGAGTTGAGGTGGTGCAGATTCAATCAGTTTAAGGTTTCTAGCCACATAATCAATGGATTTAACTTGATCAACCATAACAAAACCAGTGAGCGATGTTTCTCCTGATATTTTAACGTGAAATGGAATATCTCTGTCGGTATTGGTAATGGGACAAACAATCGCTAGTCCAGTATGCTGGTTGAATAAGTCATTGCTTACAACCAAAGCTGGCCTTCTACCTTTTTGTTCCTGCCCAAATTGTGGATCAAAGGTCAAAGCGACAAAATCTCCCTTCTTGGGTACATAACGTGTCATTTACCAAACCTCCTTGCCAACCGGTTGTCCCCAATCTTCTTCAACGGGATTATAGTCACTGGGCATTTGTGTCACCAATTCGGCTAAAGTGTATTTACCTTTTCCATGAGCAGTTTGTTTGATAATAATTTCTCCCTGTCTCACGCTAATGAAAACTTCATCACCAAGAGACAGTTGAGCTTGATTAAGCATTTCCGGGGTAAAAGATAGCCCTTGATGATTTCCCCATTTTTGAATAACGGCTAACATCATATTTCTCCTAAGTTATCAATCATTAAGCATAAGCTAACTCTCAATCGTTTTAGCTTTAATTTAAACCATTCAGTATAACATAGTCTAGTATTTTGAAACTTCGTTCGCGTAGCTGATTGAATGTTTTTCAATTGGTGAGTTACCCATTCATAAGCGATATATTTGTGATTGATGGAAGCCACTAATGGCCCCGTATCAAGTATAATTGTGCGTTGTTTCATAAGCCGAAGCCTTCTAAGTAAGCTTTATTAGTCGACAGATCGGCTGGGCCTTCACCGGTTCCTAACAAATCTTTGGCTAAGTCATAACACGAAATTCCTTCTGTTTCATTTTTGTTGATTTCAGAATGTATTGGCTTCACTTGAGATTCAAGTCGTTTAAACACCGCTTGTCTATATGTTAGCTAATTGTTGAAGACTCCAATAGTGATAATCATCACGTTCACTGAGAAGGGCAATTAAAGGGCCAGTATCAAGAATGATAGGAGTTGCTGTCATGAACCAAAACCCTCAAAGTACGTTTTGTTAGTAGACAAGTCTTTTGGCGCATCTTTTACACAGCCAATGTAATCTTTCATTAACTCCAAACATGAAACGGCTTGAGTGTCAGTTGCCGTCTGATTCTGGACTTTTTTTTCAGTTTTCATTTGGTGCAAAACAACGACGATGTCATTAATATTAACCGTATCGGGCAATTGCGAAATCGCTGTGAGTGCAGATTGTTTTAATGTTTCCATTATCAAGTCCTCTTCAATAGATAAAGGTGTGAAAGAAAACGCTTTTTTTGAAGTGTTTATTTAGCACAGCACACCGAAGTTTTATACTGTTTTTATGTTGAATACTTTGGGTACACTCGCGATTGAAAAAGAAATAAACGCTTTCGAGCTAAAAACATTCTTTCTCAATAGAATCGTAGCTTCAGCCTCTCTTGCGTCTCTTGCGTCTCTTGCGT
>JAYQWI020001337.1:0-2682 GCA_035871815.2 Candidatus Parabeggiatoa communis | reverse complement strand
AACAAGGCTACGAAAGCCATCGTTTTGATATAGTGATAGCGGCACAAGTGCTGCATGTGACAAAAAACTTAGGGCAAGCGTTGGAGCATGTTCGTTCTTTACTCGCACCTGGCGGCTTTCTCTTACTATGGGAAGCAACACGGACTGACTTGCTCTATTTTGATATTTATTTACCCATTTTACAACCCTTTGAAGAAGCAGATGAATTACGACGTTCAGACTATCCCGTTCTCACGAAACAACAGTGGTATGACGCATTAAGGCAATATGGGTTTGTTGAGGTTGCATCCTTTCCAAAAAATCATGACGATTGGGAGGCTCACCTGTTGATGGCTAAAGCCTCGCCTACAGCTACAGTCGCCACTTTACCCGCATTCACGGAAACGCTTGATCAACAAACGTTTCATACCTTGAAAAAGCGGCCAGACATAGCCGATTGGTTTTATATACCATCGTGGAAACGTTCCGCCTTATTGCCGCCAAATCGCTATGAAGAAAATCAGGTGACTTCTCAGCACAATTGGTTAGTCTTTGTTGATGAGTACGGATTGGGTTCTGACATAGTCAAACAACTGGAACACGAAGGGCAAAATGTTATCAGTGTTAGCGTAGGCCCAACATGGGCATCCCGTGATGATCGAACATACACCCTAAACCCTCAACACTCTGAAGACTATGATGCTTTACTCAAAGCACTTCAGGCCCGCAACACGATTCCAAAAACAATAGTGCATTGTTGGCGTTTGACACCGCAAAATGATATCCAATCAGGCCTCGATCAACTTGACAAAAACCAGTCTCTCGGCTTCTACAGTTTATTATTTTTAGCCCAAGCACTTGCTAAACACAGTATCACCGATACCATTCAAATGAATGTTGTATCCAATAATATGCAAAACGTGACGGGTCATGAAGTATTGTGTCCAGAGAAGGCGACTCTGATAGGGCCCTGTCGGGTTATTCCACAAGAATATCCCAATATAAACTGTCGTAGTATTGATATTGTGCTTGATGAATCCGGAACGCCACCCTCATTTTTGGAGCAACTCCTATCAGAATGTGTTGCAGAATCTTCTGATGCCATGATTGCTTATCGGAATAATGAACGTTTGGTACAAACCTTTAAGCAGGTAGACTTAAATGAGGCCCCAGTCAGCCAATCACGGGTAAGGAAAAAGGGCGTTTATCTCATTACGGGTGGCTTAGGTGGTATTGGACTGGTGTTAGCAGAATATCTAGCCAAAACAGTACAGGCCAAACTCATACTCACAACGCATTCCTTTTTTCCAGAAAAAGAGACGTGGAAAACATGGTTGAAAACGCACGATGAACAAGACAGCATAAGCCGTAAACTTCAAAAAGTACAGTCTCTTGAAGCACTGGGTGCCGAAGTTTTGATTGTCAACGCAGACATTGCCAGCTATGATGAAATGTCAGCCGCTATCGCTCAATCAGTCAAACAATTTGCTCAACTCCATGGTGTGATCCAAGCTGCCGGCGTTTACCCAGGTGGCATGATTCAATCCAAAACGCCAGCCCTGGCAAAAAGTATTCTGGAACCCAAAGTCAAAGGGACATTAGTACTGGATGCGGTACTCAAAGATCAGCCTTTAGATTTCATGATACTGTGTTCATCTCTCGCTGCGATTATTGGCGGCACGGGATTGGTGGATCATTGCGGCGCAAATGCCTTTCTTGATGCCTTTGCTCATAGCAAAACAGCCAAACCCTTCACGGTTTCGATTAACTGGGATTCTTGGCAAGAGATTGGACAAGCCGCAGAAGAGGTCGAAAAGCAACAGAAAATAATGGCCACAGGAGAGGTTCCTAGCCAACGCCAATATAAAAAAGTGAGGCATCCCCTGTTCGAAGAATGTATAGTCGAAGGCCCCAATAAAACAATCTACATCAGTCGCTTTAGCCTCTCAAAATACTGGTTTTTAGATGAACACCGGTTTATGGGAAAACCAACTTTGCCAGGAACCGCTTACTTGGAAATGGCTAGAGCGGCCTTTGAAAATGAGGGTAATAGGGGCGACAACACTGCTATTGAGTTCAAAGCCGTTTATTTTCTGGCCCCCTTGACAATAGAAGCAGATGAAGAAAAAGAAGTTCAAACCATTTTGCAAAAAGATAAAAAGGGTCACCTTGAATTTTTTATTTCAAGTCAATCCAAATCAGGCGTATGGCAAGAACATGCTCGGGGACAAATAACCCATAATAGAGCCTTCAAATCACAGACTCTATATGATATCCAAGTGCTTGCTCAAAAATGTCAAGAACCGGGGCAACCCAAAATTCAGAAAGCCCTAGAATTGGGGCCCCGCTGGAACACTTTAAAACAGCAAATTCAATTCGGGCCCAATCAAGGGTTAGCTCTCATAGAATTACCCAAATCTTTTACCACTGATTTCAGCGCATATCAATTGCACCCAGCATTATTGGATGCGGCTACCGGTTTCTCGCAGGCAAAATTTGAAGGCGTTTATTTGCCCTTTTCGTATCAAAGATTACGGCTAGAAAACAAATTACCGGCAAAGATATACAGTTACATCAGATTTGAAGAACAGAACTCAGCCTCTAAAACGCTGACGTTTGACATTGAAATCATGGATGAACAAGGACGCAGACTGCTTGAGATTGAAAATTATACGATCAGGAGAGTCGATGCCGATTTAGATA
>JAYQWI020001336.1:0-2725 GCA_035871815.2 Candidatus Parabeggiatoa communis | reverse complement strand
AGGGGTTTGATGGTTCATAACGTTTCCTCTTTATGGTTTGTTGTATCTTGTAATGAGTACAACGGATGACAGGGATAAGCGAATTGAAAATAAACGCTAAAGACGCTATCTCAATCTTTGCGCCTTTTGCGTCTCTTGCGTTATTTTTCTTATTAATCCCTATCCCAGTGCAATGAGTACAGCGAATTACGGGCAGAGAAACGAATTGGAGGGGGAACCTGTATTACGGTTGCAGAAATCGCGCCTGTGCCAACCGCTGCCCAGATGAAAGTCATCCAATATTCAAACCTGAATAAAGCGATTTAACCAGTAGCCCCTTTTGAATCGCCGAAGGCTGCTACAAGGGATCGTCCGCTACAATGTTTTGTTAGCGGTCAATTTTAGTCTTAATAATTCATGGCCAGTTTCTTCATGAATTTTTTCATTCAACAGTTTAAAACCATACCTCGAATAAAATTTTCGGCCAATAGAATTAGCCTTAAAGACTTCAACTTCGAGATCACCACGCAATTCCTGCGCTTTATCGGTCAAAATCTTGCCAGCACCGCTGCCGTGAAACTTCGGCTGAACAAATAACCCTCCAATTTCATTACCTATTAAAGCGATGAAACCAATAACCCGTTCGTCTTGTTCAACAACCCAAGTTTCCGCATTTGGCAAATAAACATTCTGAATATTGTAATATTCCTGTTCTACAAATTCGCTGCTTAAAAAAGGATGTGCGATTCTTGACGCATTTTCCCAAGTGGACAAAACATCGTTTAAATCTCTCTGTTTATATTGACGAATAATACGTTTCATGTGCGATTTTAAAAAAAACCTCGATCTCTGTAAGTGTCTCAGTGGCAAATTTTATTACGGTAGCATCCGTATGATCTTTAATGTATTTTTTTGTAACTCACTTAATGCGGTTATTATATTTCAATATTGATTTTGCCAACCAAATATTGAATGGCTTTGCCGAAAATCAGCACCCGATCATCAACCTGTTCACAGCTTAATTCACCACCTCGTGATGAAATTTGTTTAACATTAAATCGTTTTCGACCCATCTTGGCAGTCCAATAGGGTGCAAGTTGTGTATAGGCAGAACCGGTAACCGGGTCTTCAGGAATGCCGTATTTAGGCGCAAAAAACCGTGTAATAAAATCATAGCGAGAGGATTTGGCTGTAATCACAACGCCACGCAAATCAAGCTTTTTGAGTTGTTCAAAATCCGGTTTTGCCGATTCAATATCCATTTCACGTTCAAAAACGACAATAAAATCTTCTGAACGAAGGCATTCAATAGGGGGGATATCAAATGCCTTAATAATTTCTGTTGGTATATCACACAAAACGGGCGGTTGCGCCGGAAAGTTCATCACTAACCACTGATTTTCCTTCGTCACAATCAGTCGGCCAGATTTGGAATCAAACTCAAGCTTATCACTTTGGTGGCCAAGCAGATTAAATAAAACATAAGCCGTTGCCAAGGTTGCGTGACCACATAAATCCACTTCAGTGGTTGGCGTGAACCAACGAATGTGAAATCGATTGCCAGTTGGTATGAAAAAAGCCGTTTCAGATAAATTGTTTTCTTCGGCAATCGATTGCATGATTTCATCAGGTAGCCATTCATTTAATGGGCAAACCGCTGCGGGGTTGCCTTCAAAAGCTTTGCTGGCAAAGGCATCTATCTGGTATAGGGGTAATTCCATTTGTTCTCCTTATAAAAAATGAGTCAGTTTACGGGCGACAGCGCACTACTGACGTGTTGGTTCGGCAAATTATAGGTTTACCGCAACCGCCTTAAAAAACGTGTAACAAAAAACACCCTCTTCAGTGGTTCTGTATAAGTCTCTAATGCCTTTATCAAAGGTAGCCTGATCAATGATCCCAGCTTCAATCGCAGAGTCACGTATACCTTCAATCATTGCCGTAAACGTCTTTTTTGTAAAGCCTTCAACCAGAGAAGGTTTACTCTCATCAACATAAATCATGCGTGGCGAGACTCGGATTGAACTGAACTTAACGGTGTTAAGAATGGGATATAATGCTCTGCCTATGTTTGCATTGCCGCCCGCTCTTTTTTGTAGTTCAACCAGGCAGCGAATCGCTTCGTTTGCCTCAAGGCTATCAGGATAAAAAAATGTTGAGCCATGATCGCCTTCGATAACGGTCATTGTCCCACCCACCTTGAGACATTTTTTGAGGCCATATAATGCCTCAATTGGATTCGATAAATGTTCAAGAACAAAACAAACAAAAATATGATCGAATGCTTCATTTTCAAATGGCAAATCAAAAATGTCAGCTTGCTGAATGACGACATTTGTCAATCCAGCCTCTTCAACTCTTTTTTGAGTTTCCGCAACAGAGCTTTCAGATATATCCACTGACGTAATAGAGGCACCAGGGCTATTTTGAGCCAGCGTCATTGTTTGAGCCCCGACTCCGCAGCCCGCCTCAAGTACCTTGCTTCCGTCTGGATATTGCGTATCAGAATGGAGTAATTCCACAAGGGTGGAAGCTTGATCTTGTAAGCGAATATTTTCTTTTGGATCATAACCGTGAACGTATATTTTATTCATAGATTTTCTGGATGTTTCTAAAATTTTAAAATTAAACTTATTATAGTACAAAGGTGCGAGCTATACAGTTAAAATTGGGGTATTGGGCTTACCAGCTATCAGTTTGATTAAGTACAACTCATTACGGGGATAAACGAATTTTTCAAAGTGTC
>JAYQWI020001335.1:0-12620 GCA_035871815.2 Candidatus Parabeggiatoa communis | reverse complement strand
AAGGTTAACCAAACAAGTCGCTCAGCTAGAAGGCAAAAGAGATAAACTTAATAGCCAATTAACTAAAGCACAAAAATTGCTTGAAGACAGAAAGGGTTCGATAAAATCATTTTTATTTTCAGGTGATTACATCGTCATTGTTGGCACTTACGGTAGCTATAAATCAGCTCAAGATGAACTAACTAGGATCACAAACGAGTTTAAAAAACAGCAAGACGATTTTCCAAAGTTGAAACCGACAATTGAGAAAAACGAGACAACCCAAGTTTGGTATATCAAGATTGATGGCGCTGCTTATTCACGCGAATCAGCAGAAATGTTGAGATTATGGGCAACTCAAAAATTAGAGGTTCAAGGGGCTTACATATTACGTCGTGTGAAAAAAACCTATCAGCAATAATCTCTGCTTTTCCTCGCTTCCACTTTTTCAGGCAAAATTTTTGCCTGAAAATTGCAAACTAAAGTTTGCACTCCATTTGCATTTTTGCCTGAAAATTGCAAACTAAAGTTTGCACTCCATTTGCAAACTAAAGTTGGAACGTCAATATTGCAAACTAAAGTTGGAACGTCAATAAGTACTGAAGCACAAATAAACAGGTATTTTACCCTTACCACCTATCAGTTTTCTATAATGCCTGTAGAGACGCGAGGCATCGCGTCTCTACAATAAACCAAATTTTCGCCGCGAAGCGTCTCTACATACAATATGGGAAACGCTATATAACGGATAAACCCTTAAACCAATTTTTGTTTTTGGGGGGGGGTATCCTTTCTTATCTCAAATCCCTGTCGTTTTTATGTGGGCGGATTAAATCCAGCGCATCATGCCCATGGCATGTGGATCGGACAACAATTCATGGTATGGAAACATGCGAATGCGATAGCTTAATCCACCGCATAATTCGGGTTTAAACGTTAAACTGTAGAGGTATTCACCGCTATCGTGTAGCGCGTGTTCTGCCGTAAATTTATAAGAAACCATTGATATGCCTTCGTTATTCAAGATGTTTTGTAATTCATCTTGACTCACCCGTAAAAATTCGGGGTGATAGATCTTCCGTGAGAGTAGCAGTTCAACGGTCACATCATTTGGCTGTAAATCATTTAAACGCACCGCGACTTGTATGGTGATTGATTCGCCATAAGTGAATTGTTGTGTGTCTGGTGCGGTCACTAAACGAACCTGTACACCGCCCCATTTGGATCGAATATGCCCCTTCCAATTGGCTAAGGTTTGGGCCTTGGCATAATTATCGCCGCTTAACCGTCTACCTTGACGACTGGCCGGTAAATACAAGGTGTCAAGGTAATCGTTGAGCATCCGCATGGTGTTAAAGCGGGGTAAGATGGTTACCATAGAGCGTTTTGCTTTCTTAACCCAACCTTCTGAATACCCATATTTGCCTTGATCGTAGTAAAGTGGGATCACTTCATCTTGCAGCACTTCGTACAGGCTACGGGCATCTTCATAGTCGCGCTGTTCCACATTATCGTTGTGGGGAGACGCTTTAATGCCCCAACCATTTTCGCCATCATAGCTTTCTGGCCACCAACCATCTAGTATACTGAGGTTTATGCCGCCATTCAGGGCAACTTTCATTCCAGAAGTTCCACTGGCTTCTTGTGGATACACTGGATTATTCAGCCAGACATCAACGCCGGAGACTAAGCGCCTTGATAGGCCTAAGTCGTAGCCTTGCACGACCAGTATTTTACCAATAAAGTCAGGTTCGCAACTGAGTTCGTAAATGGCGCGAAGCAAGTCTTGCCCTGGGCCATCGGCAGGGTGGGCTTTGCCAGCAAAGAGAAACACGACGGGGCGCTTGATGTCATTGATCAAGGTTCGCAATTTATCTTTATCTTTAAGTAACAGGGTGGCGCGTTTGTAGGTGGCAAAACGTCGTGCAAAGCAGATGGTGAGAATATTGGGATTATTGGGATCAATAAATTTGAGCATACGCTCTAAATGCGTTTCACTGACTTGATGACGTAGGTGTTGGGAAATCAAGGCCTCACGTATCACCGTTAACATACGCGATTTAACGGTTTGCCTCACATTCCAAAATTGTTGATCTGGGATATTTTCAATGCGTTGCCACAACGCCGCATCACACTGATGATGTGACCATTCTACGCCTAATATCTGATCAAATAAGTCATGCCATTCCCGCGCTAACATGGATGAGACATGGACACCATTGGTGATGTAGCGCATTGGATTTTCAGCAGGGCTCAGTTCTGGCCAAAATTTCCTACAGATTTCAGACGACACGTCCCCATGAATACGGCTGACACCATTCATGTACCGTGATCCCTGAATGGCTAAAGTCGTCATATTAAAATCGGGGGGATCATGGGGCCAACAACCGAGCGCCAGTAACGCTTCTCTGGAAATGCGTAATTCGTGACAGAAGTAGCCTAGATAGTGCATGACGACATCTTGAGGAAAATGGTCATGTCCTGCTGGTACCGGTGTGTGAGTGGTAAAGACAGTATTGCCAGCAACCCCTTCTAGCGCGGTTTCATACGATTGCCCACCTGCTATCAGTTCACGCATTCTTTCGAGTATCATGAAAGCGGCATGGCCTTCATTGATATGCCAAATGGTGGGTGCAATGCCTAGCCTTCTCAGTAAGCGCGTACCACCAATGCCGAGAATAATCTCTTGTTTGATGCGAGTATGTTCATCACCGCCATAAAGTTGGTGAGTAATGGCACAATGCTCAGGATTGTTTTGGGGAACATTGGTATCCAGAAGATATAGAGTAATATGACCAATTCGTATCTTCCAAACTTTGACATGCACGTATTGATCGGCAATATTAACCCCAATGAGAATCTCGTTCCCGTTTTCATCCTCTAACGCTTGAATGGGTAAATGTTGCGGCTCATTCACATTGTATGTGACAACCTGATTGCCTTGAGCATCAATCAGTTGAGAAAAATAACCTTGATGATAAAACAACCCAACGGCGACAAAAGGCAAGCGCATATCACTGGCCGTTTTGCAATGATCACCGGCTAAAATACCTAAACCGCCTGAGTACACCGGCAAACTTTCGTGAAAACCATACTCTGCACAAAAATAAGCAATCAAATCATCATCGGCTAATTGTGAACCCCCATTGCGCCGCTCTTTTGTCTGACAATAAGTATCATAAGTGGATAACACTTGATGATAGGCATTAAGAAACAGGGCATCATTGGCCGCTTTTTCTAAACGTGTTTGCTCAATATTGCGTAAAAATAATTTGGGATTATGCCCAACTAGAATCCATAAGTCGTCATCAAGACGTTCAAACAGCATCCGGGCAGGGATATTCCAGCTATACCACAGATCATTTGCCAATTCTTCAAGGCGTTTCAAAGCTTCTGGCAATTTAGGTGTGACTTCTAAATTAAATTCTTGTGCAGACATATCAGTTATCAGTTATCAGTTATCAGTTATCAGTTATCAGTTATCACATCAATTCTCTTATCAATTCTCTTTAAAATGCCTTATTATGATTATCTGTGGGTAATGAATGTTATAGCAGATAGCACACTGATTTTCCTTCTTATCATGATTTCGGTTTCTCTTTTTTTGAGCAAGCGCGAATCAGTTTCATCATGATAATCAGCGTTCTATCCACGAAGCCATCACCTACATTGCACCACTATCTTTGCAGTATAGGGATTGTTTGATAATTAATGAGATAACTTAAAATAAAAACCCCCTTTAAAAAGGGGGCAGTTTAACACTTCACCATAAGACTCGTTGCGAATTTTACAAACTGTAGTACATATCAAATTCTACGGGATGAGTTGTCATACGCAGACGAGTCACTTCTTCCATTTTCAAAACGATGTAGGCATCAATCAGATCGTTGGTAAACACACCACCGGCCGTCAAGAAGTCACGATCTTTGTCAAGCTCTTCTAAAGCCTGATCTAAAGAAAAGCAAACCGTAGGAATGTTTTTCTCTTCTTCAGGCGGTAAGTCGTATAAATCCTTATCCATGGCCTCACCAGGATGAATCTTGTTTTGGATGCCATCTAAACCTGCCATCAACATTGCGGCGAATGCAAAATAGGGATTACCTGTTGAATCTGGGAAACGGACTTCAATACGACGTGCTTTGGGACTCGTCACGTAAGGAATACGTATTGAGGCAGAACGGTTCCGGGCAGAGTAAGCTAACAAGGTAGGGGCTTCAAAACCTGGTACAAGACGCTTGTAGCTGTTAGTTGCGGCATTGGTAAACGCATTGAGAGCGCGCGCATGTTTGATAATCCCACCAATGTAAAACAAGGCCATTTCTGATAAGTTGCCATATTTATCGCCGGAAAAGATGTTATTGCCATCCTTACTCAGAGATTGATGGACATGCATACCATTACCGTTGTCACCTACCAGTGGTTTAGGCATGAAGGTGGCGGTTTTACCATAGCCGTGGGCGACATTCATGACCACGTATTTGAGGGTTTGTACTTCGTCGGCTTTTTTGACTAAGGTGTTAAAGAACACACCAATTTCGCCTTGACCGGCTGTTGCCACTTCATGGTGATGAACTTCAGCTTTCTGGCCCATTTCTTCCAAAGACAAGCACATAGCGGAGCGAATGTCATGCTGAGAATCAACCGGCGGAACGGGAAAATAACCGCCTTTTAGCGAAGGCCGATGCCCTAAGTTGCCGTCTTGATAGACTTTTTCTGAATTCCAGCCTGCCTCTTGTGAGTCTACTTTGCAGAATGAGCCGCTGATGTCAGATCCCCAACGTACATCATCAAAGATGAAGAACTCATTTTCTGGCCCAAAATAGGCGGTATCGGCAATGCCGGTAGACTTCAAGTAATTTTCTGCCCGTTTTGCCAATGAGCGGGGATCGCGTTCATAACCTTGCATGGTATTCGGTTCAATGACATCACAACGCAGATTTAAGGTGATTTCATCGGCAAAGGGATCGATAACGGCTGTATCCGGTTCTGGCATCAAAATCATGTCAGATTCATTAATGCCCTTCCAACCCGCAATTGAGGAACCATCAAACATTTTGCCATCAACAAAAAAGTCTTCGTCAATAGTGTGCGAGAGTACGGTAAGATGCTGTTCTTTGCCTCTTGTATCGGTAAAGCGAAGATCAACAAATTTAATGTTGTTTTCCTTGAGCATCTTGAGGATATTTTCACCAGACATATAATTTCTTGCTCCTTGTGTTAAAGGGATTAATTAAAAATAATGAATTTGCGAATTGATTGAGTTGTTTAAGCTTGTGGATATTGCTCAGATAAGCATTTCATCAACAATAACGCTGCACTAAGGCTATCTGATAATATCCTCTTGATTATTGTAGTTTTATTCAAAACTCGCAATAAGCAGGTTACTCAAATTCCGTTCGCATTGTCAAGTGAGATTGAGATAATATTTTTTTATAAAAGGTATTAGAAAAATTCATACATCTCAATGTTCAAGTTTTTTTAACAGCAATAACGACTTCAATCATTTCATTCTCGTTGGATAGCCATTCATGGCTACAGTCCTCTGTTCAAAAAATCCTGATATAAAAAATCCTTTCTTAAAGCAATCATTGTCGTTATTAGCGGTGTTAAAAAAACTTGAGCATCAAGTACTTGATTGCGGATTCTAAAATCTCATTCATGATCTCTTATCTCATAAGCCATTATCCCCGATAATAGACATTAATGTTTTGGATATTCGGATCATCTGCTGCTAATTGAGCAACATCTTGAGATAAAGCCCGTGCGTCTTCTATATTCTGCACGATTGTTAAAGAGAAATAAATATCTATTGTCAGTTTACCCCCCAAATAATGCAAAGTGATTTGCTCAATGGCACGCGTTGCCTCTAAATCTTGCCATTTCAGTTGTAGCTCTCTCTTTATATCATTGGGTAATGGCAAATTCAAATTCAAGCGACTCTTCTCATCATTTTCAGTATCAATGTGTACCAGCACATCATTGATTTCTTCTATCGCTCTGATCAAACGAGTCCGCACAATTTCAGCGATTTGATGGCCTTCTGAGACACTAATACAGGGATCGACTAAGATATGCACATCCACTAACGCATTAGATCCCATTTTACGCGAGCGTAATTCATGTAATGTGCGAACACCCTCAACTGAAGAAATAATCTGTTGAATTTCAATAATTTGCTTTTTATCTAAGCCAGTATCCACTAATTCATTGACACCGCTGAAGCCTAATGACCAGCCAATATGGCCAATCATGAAACAAACACCAATAGCTGCTACAGCGTCTAGCCAAGGGAACCCCAGCATACTACCCACTACGCCGACCAATGCAATCACTGAAGAAATGGCATCACTGCGATGATGCCAAGCATTAGCCCGCAACATTTGGGAACGCATACTTTTGGCAACAGAGAGCGTATATTGATATAAAGCCTCTTTAATTAAAACAGACAATATAATAACAACAAGGCTCCAAACTGTGGGCTGCCACAACAACTGTGGTTCAAACAAACGCCGTCCAGCATCTATTAGCATTCCCCCCGCGACTAACAGGAGTAAGCCACCAATGATGACTGTTGCTAACGTTTCAAAACGGCCATGTCCATAAGGATGATCAGCATCGGCCTCCTGCGTACTATATTTAGCCGCCACCAACACCACACTATCACTAATTAAATCGGATAACGAATGCAAACCATCGGCAATCAACGCTTGTGATCGGCCAATGATACCAAATACCAATTTAACAATGGTCAATAAGATATTGCCAATTACGCCTACTAATGTCACATTGCGTATAGCAATATAACGTTTTTTCTGTGATATCTGAGACATTTATCAATTATCAATTATCAGTTATCAGTTATCAGTTATCAGTTATCAGTTATCAGTTATCAGTTATCAGTTATCAGTTATCAGTTATCAGTTATCAATAATTACAAAAGCAAACATGATAATCTGCGTTCTGTCTATAATCAAAATAGACATTATCGGATATATAAGATTATCAATGCTTGAAATGATTTAAAAAACAGTTTTTCACGCAAAAGTTACTCAACCCCACTTTTTATTTTACAATAACCGAATAAAAACAATAGGTTATCTAAAAATAGAGCTTATTGCCGATAAAGTATAATATACATTCGCTATATATGTTCGCTTTTGTAAGAACTGATAACTGATAACTGATAACTGATAACTGATAACTGATAACTTTCCAATCAAAAAATTTTGTACACATCAAACCGCGTATTTTGACTTTCAATACAAAAAGTGGGCTTTGTTTCATTGACGCTTGGAGCCAATTTAGGCCGCTTTACAACCACTCGTTGACGGGCACATCCTAATGCCACTTTTAACAAGGCTGGGGCATCTAAATCATCGCCAACTATTGCCCGAAATAGTCGCATTTCCTTTTTCACTAATGCCGATTTTTGGCGATGGGGATACATAGGATCTAAATAAATCACATCAGGATATTGTGTATCTGGCATTTGGGATAACCAATCTTGCGCCTCGTAATAAATGAGTTGTAAATGTTCTTTTATCAATGAGCCGATTTCAACATTTTGCCGGGCCCGTTGTAAACCATCGTATAACAACGCAGCAACCACTTTTGAGCGTTCTAGCATCTGTACACGACAACCCAAACTGGCCAAAACGAAGGCATCACGCCCTAAACCGGCTGTCGCATCTAGTACAGTAGGCCGGGAAGCCTGTTTTAAACCAATCGCTTTAGCTAAAGGTTGCTTAATTCCCCCCCCATAGCGACGGCGATAATCTAATCTACCCTTAACAAAATCCACATAAACCGGCCCTGTAGTTGTTGTCATATCGCGTAATTCTAAACGTTCCGCGCTCAAATACAGCAAATAAGGGTAATTAGGAGGATTCGTGTCAACAACGGCGCACTGAAAAGCGGCCGCTAAGCGAATAGCGGCTTCATATTCATTTTGCGTTGCTGGCAAGATAGGAATTGTAGGGTGGGTTTTGTATTTTTGTTGCCCACCTGCTTGAATTGTCATTTTTGATTAATAATTTTTTTTTGACTTCCTTATTCAGTGGGTACCGTAGGTTCAGAGCCAGCAATTTTCGAGACTCGTGTCGTATTATTAACACGACTGCTAAAAATATTCACCTTCTCACCCGGTTTAAAAAGTACATCGGCTTCTTGCACAATCACAATTTTTTCGCCACGCTTTAGGTTAATCACAATTTTCAAGGCATCTCGATCAGTTATACCTTGTTCAAAGTAATGCCCTAACAAACCACCAATAATAGCACCGCCTACTGTAGCTAATTCCTTACCGATGCCGCTACCTATCGTACTCGCACCGATACCGCCAAGAATCGTACCACTGGTTGTACCTACAAGCGTACCATCTTTCCTGATAATAGCCGGTTCGACACTTTCCACAATACCTTCCTCAACATCTTCCGTTTGAAGTGCCTCACCCTCAGTATAAATTTTGCTTGAACGACTACTGGTACAACCACCCAATAACAACGCCATCATGGACAAGATAGCGATAATCATTTTTAAAGTGTGCATAGTGAACACCTCATTAAGACTGAACACACGCGATTCACAATTCATATTGTAAAAAACGTCAACATAAAGTTCACAAAATAGCACAGAGTAGTAAAGAATATAAGTCATTAATAAAACTATACTCAGCACCGTCATAGATTGAACTTAATTATGAATGATGAATGATGAATGATGAATGATGAATGGCCCCAAAAAGCGCAATTTGTGACAGTGCCAAGTATAATAGGTGATGATATAGATATTAAGATAATTATTTTCAAAGAAAGGTTCGATCTAAAACCAATATCACACTTCGGCGCTTCGGCGCTTCGGTGCCAAGTCTTCTCAATGCGACTTAAGCACTTTGCACGAAGAGTGAGATTAAAAATGCCACCCTTTTTGAAATTATTTTTCTTAAAATCTCTAGCAATAACTTGACAAACGATTTAAGTCAGGTATAAATTACCTCGCGATTGATGATTATTTGTTAAAAATTATTGTATTTATTGCCTATTGAGAAAATAGAGTTATTGATTTTCTCATACACCACATTGAAATATTCTTTTTATCGTTTTATGGAAACAATTAACAAAACCTCATTTACGATAACATTAGATCACGTTTTGCCTCATGAAACCATTGGTGATTTACTCAAAAAAGCTTGTTTACAAGGGAAAAGGTTTAAGGTTTCTATTACAGTAGAAGAACCCTATCTCTTCGATAAACCTGTCAAATCAAGTCATCCTTTGGCTGATTATCTTGATCATCAACATCCATTTAGTGGGCTATCAGACAAAATGAATCGGGTTACCAGTGAGATTAGAGAAAATATGAGTGAGAAATTGTTTGATAAGTTTTCAAAATAATTGATTGTATGGAGAAATCTGTTCTCCTATCCGTTTTCGTTTTCAAATCCTCAATCTCGATCACACGTAGCGAAACAATTTTTAACCGAGATTTCACATAACCTTATACTACTGTGATAGTCAACGCCATAATAAATAACGACATTTTTACAAACTGATAAGTGCATCGATGGAAAAATATTTTTTATTGGATACCGATATCGTTTCTTATGCTGGAGATGATCGATCTCCATATTATACGTCTGTTATTCAGAACTTAAAAAAACTCTCCCCGAAAGATAAATTATACCTATCGGATTTATCCATATATGAATATAAAGCGGGTTTATATCTTCTTGCCGATCAAGAAAGGAGAAGAATATTAAAAGGATTCAATGAAATAATGCAATATCTTAATATTCTACCATTGAATCCAGACAAAGGTGGGACAATATTTGGTGAAATTCGTTCAGAATATCAAAAAAGGATTGGTATTAGTGATAACGCACTTAAAAAACATACCATTGATATGATTTTGGCGAGTGAAGCCATTTGTAATGATATGATTTTTGTTTATAACGATAAGATTTATCAGAAAATTGCTGAAATGCGTTCTGATTTTAAAATTGAAAAATGGACTGGTTAAGCTTGATAGCCTATCAACATAACCCCCCTTCGACACCCTTCGCAGAGCACGAGGTTGAATGTAAATTTGAAGTTCAAGTTTTTATCAGAAAAACTTGAACCTCGAATAGGCTTTGGGTGTGGCTATTTTAAAACGACGCGCAATACACCAATAATTATAAAAAATATTTAAAAATCAATTAATTATGTACATTTTAAACGCTTAAAAGCGCGTGGAAGGGTAAGCTCTATAACCCATTGATTTTATTGAACCGTCGTTCTAAAGTAGCCACACCCACAGGCTTTCATGCAAAAGTTTTTTCGTGCCCTGATCTGGGTACCTGAGCTTGTCGAAGGGAAAGGGGTTGAATGAATGTGAATGATCCTGTTATAAAATTTATTAAAATTCATATCGTTAGCGTTTTTAACAAGTGATAATCAGACCTTTTTTGAATCATAAGGTTTAATCCCTAGCATTACCCAAATTCTTATCGTTATTATTTTTAAGTACCCTTCCCTATTCTGCCACAACAACCCTATCACGTCCTTGTTTTTTCGCCGTATAAAGTGCCGTATCAGCCGCTCGTAACACCTCTTTAAATTGTTGTCCATGTTGGGGGAAGGAAGCGACACCGATTGATAAAGTAATGAGCCCTAGATTCTGGTTATCATGTTTAACAGTCAATTTTTTCACATTATTCCTGATAACTTCGGCACGTTTTTTAACCACTTCTAAAGGCGCACCGGGTAAAATAAGCGTAAATTCTTCACCGCCATACCGGCAAGCAATATCGCCCTTTCGGATATGTTCATTTAAAAAATTCCCCAAACTTTTTAACACAATATCACCCGCTTCATGTCCATAAGTATCATTGAATTGTTTAAAGTGATCAATATCAACCATCAAAATGCCGACGGGTACTTGGTTTCTATCCGCCTGATATAACTCACGTTCTAACGTATCTTCTAAGTAACGTCTATTATAAAGGCCAGTCAGCGCATCACGAATAGATTGGTTTTGAAACGTTTGACGCAATTTAATATTAGCTAATGCCAATGCAATCTGTTCAGAAACAGTTTCCGCTAAACGTTGCTGTGCTTCATTCAGATGATTTAATTCCAATAATTTGGGTTGAGCAATATGTAACAAACCAAGTAATTCGCCTTGCGCTATCATGGGAACACACATATAAAGGGGAGCTATAGCAGAAAATAAGTGATTGCAAAGCGGATAGGTTTGTTTATTGAGCATATAATACGGCCGCTTTTGTCGCAGTGCCCAGCAATCTGTTGGCGCAAATATCACCTTTTCAGTCTTTGTAGAGACTTGTCCCCATGTTGCCACATTTTCTAAGATCACTGAAGAGCTTTCAAACATCGCTAACATCCCGATAGTATTGGGAAATAATTGCCCCATAAAGCGAACAATAACCGTGTAAGCCTCTTCCACCGTTAAGCAAGTTTGCAATAAGTTACCCATTTTACTCAATAAACTAATCTCTTGATTCCGTTGAGCTAATTCATTCAGTCGAAGTTGGAGTTGCTCATTGGTTTCTCGCAAAGATTCTTCTACTTGCTTGATTTTAGTTATATTTTGCGCGGTGCCTAAAAAACGAAGTGGTTTACCGGCCGCATTTCTAATCAATTTGCCAAAAGCTTGTACATAGCAAATCGTGCCGTCAGGCCGAACGATACGAAACTCAACCTGATAGGATCGACTGTCATAGATAGCGTGTTCAAATGCCTGTAACACCTCATCGCGATCATCTGGATGGAGGGCCGCTTCAAAGTTTTCATGGTTGATTTCGATATTAGGCGACAAGCCGAGAATACGAAACATTTCTCTTGACCATTCTTCCTGACCGCTAATCAGGTTCCATTCCCAATATCCTAAATGGGCAATATGTTGCGCTTCGGCAAGGCGAGCTTCACTGCTGAGTTGTTTTTCTTCTGCCTGTTTATGTTCTGTGATGTCTCGTCCTAATACAACCAGCCCTTTGCGTTTTCCCTCAGTATCAAAAATAGGCACTTTAATCACATCAAAAACGCGAGATCGACCCTGCCGTGTCCGAATCACCTCTTCAGCACGACTGAGTGTCGTTTTCTGCCATGCCAAGTTATCTGAGGCCTCACAAGCAAGAAAGGCCTCTCGATAGAAGGGATGAGTAAACAGCGCCAATTCGGCATCCGTTTTACCCTGATAATCCACGCCCTCAAGTTGAAACACTTTCAGTATGGCTTGATTCGCTTCCAACCAACGCCCTAGTCCATCTTTAAAACAAATTATATCGGGAGAGGCATTGATCAGCGTGCGTAAAACTTCTTCGCTCTCGTACAATTGTCCTGACCTGTCAGTTATCAATATCAATTATCAATTATCAATTATTCATTATTAATTATCAATAAATATTTGTTATGTTTAAGGGTAAGAGATTTATCTGATAAATAATAGTCATTATTAATTTGTTAATGCAGATATCGTCAGACAATCGATAATAGGCTGGTCGATTATTCTACATCTTTATCACTTTATCAAATAAAACGGATTGTAAGGGAGTGAAAGGGGAAGATCGTGGGAATGGGTAAGGTTTGAAGATAATAGAGAATTTTAACAGATATCAGTTTGTGAAAATCGTTATTTTTAGA
>JAYQWI020001334.1:0-3677 GCA_035871815.2 Candidatus Parabeggiatoa communis | reverse complement strand
CGCGATGCCTCGCGTCTCTGTTTCGAGGCGATCCATCGCGTCTCTGTTTCGAGGCGATCCAGAGCATGAGACGCGAAGCATCGCGTCTCTACGAAAACTGCCCATTACCCCTTTTTCGGGCCGTTCTATCAACATAGAGAGTAAAATTGATGTCTCATAAATTACCTATCGGAGTGTCTGATTTTAGAAAACTCCGTGAAAACGATTACTATTATGTCGATAAGAGTTTATTTATCAAAGCCGTTATAAACCGTAGTTCCGAAGTGCTATTGCTCCCTCGCCCACGGCGATTTGGCAAAACCTTGAATTTATCTCTGCTCCGCTATTTTTTGGAAAAACGCGAAGACAGTTTGGCGCATTTATTTAAGGGATTAGCGATTGAGCAAGATGCCCAGATCATGGCACATCAAGGACAATACCCCGTCATCTTTTTGACCTTCAAAAGTTGTAAGGGTTCTACTATTGAGGACTGTTTTTACCCGATTCGCCAAATTTTGAAAACGGTGTATTTGGAATACAAACCCATTGTGTATCAAACGCTCTCCCAAGAAGAACAACAAGATTATGATCTCATTACACAAGATAAAGGCCAACGTAGCCATTGGGGAAATGCCTTAAGTTTTTTGATGCGGTTATTTCATCGGCAAACCGGCAACCGGGTGATTGTTTTATTGGATGAATATGATACGCCTATCCATGCCGGGCAAGAACACGGTTACTATGAAGAAATTGTCCTGTTTATGAAAATCTTATTAGGCAATGCGCTCAAAGATAATTCTGATCTTGAAAAAGGCATTGTGACAGGCGTTTTGCGCATTGCGAAAGAATCCATTTTTTCCGATTTGAATAATTTGGATGTGTTATCGTTGTTGCGTTCGGAATTTGATGAGTATTTTGGCTTTACCGAAGAAGAAATCGACAAATTGAGTCAAGACTTTTCGCTGGCCGAATTATTAGACACTTTGAAGAAATGGTATAACGGTTATTTATTTGGAAACCGTGTCATTTACAATCCGTGGTCAATCATCAGTTTTTTAATGAGTGAAGACCGATTTCCACGTCCTTATTGGATTAATACCGCCAGTGATGCCCTATTGCGAGATATCATCACCCGCACAGAGCCCGATTTTCAGGAACAAATTGAAACCTTGCTTGCGGGAGGCACGATAACAACGCCGTTGAATGAGAATATCGTGTTGCGCGATTTGGAATCTAGCGAAGAGAATATCTGGAGTCTTTTAGTTTTCAGTGGCTATTTGAAGCCGGTTAAAATGATTCCACAGCGTCTACGCCCCCTTTATGAATTAGCGATTCCCAATTTAGAAGTGCATTCATTTTATGAAGAAACGCTTTTTAACTGGCTTCAAAACAGGCTAGGTAGTCAGCGATTACATAAATTGCTACAGGCATTAACAAAAACGGATTTCAAAACCTTTAGTGAACTTTTGAAAGAAATGGTTTTAGCCGTTTTAAGCTTTCATGATACGGCCGGTGAAGAACCAGAACGGGTTTATCATGCCTTTGTGTTAGGCTTGCTGACGCATTTGATGGATCGTTATCTGATTCGTTCCAACCGCGAATCAGGTTATGGGCGTTATGATGTCTTAATGATTCCACATCAAAAAACAGAACCGGGCTTTATCTTTGAATTTAAAAAAGTGAATAAATCCAAAGAGAAAAGTGGTAACGAAGCTCTGAAAAGTGCTTTAAAGCAAATTCAAGATCAGCATTATGCGGTTGAACTACGCTCGCAAGGGGTTAATACCATTTGGGGAATTGGAGTCGTGGTTAAAGGCAAAAAAGTTTGGATGGAAAGTCTTTTGTTATAGGAGGGGAATAAGCAAAATGCCTTATGGCAATTGTTTAGCGGTAATGCCGTCGGATTTGAGTATGGTGATGCCCATTATATACTGCCCACCGTTATAATTTGAGTATTGGGTTAGTCACCACCACCTGACTTTCGCTTTTAGACAACTGCTTTAGGTGTTGGCTTAAAAATTAAAAGTGAATACACTTGAAACTTTGCGTCTTTGCGTCTTTGCGTGAGATATATTACATTTAAAAAGATAGAACCCTGATTTAACGGATTCTCATGATTAACCCTGATTAATGATCAGAATTATCAGTTACCCACCCAAACCGCCCACCAAAAAGTGCTGAGTTTCAGCACTATGTGCTGAGTTTCAGCACTTCTCACTATCTCATTGATTAATCAGGCTTAATCGCTTAAAAAGAGGCTTTTTTTGAGCAACAGGGTGCTGATTTCAGCACTTTGTACCACGCCACAAACCCCCTCTTTTATATTAATTCTTTATAAATCAACACCCTAAAAATTGGCGCACTTTTTGCAATAATATTAGAGAAGTCATTAATTTTTTTGACCAATGAATTTAATGACTTCTTTTAATTGATTAACGAGCTAAACCCCTTTTGAGTATCGGTTTATCACATTCACTCATTATTATGAATGAGCCAAACGCTTAAATGATTCCCCTTCAAAATAGATTCGCGTTCAAGTCATTTATATGACCCCCTTTTTAGAATCAACGTTTCAAAGCACACGCTAACGCACTGATTAATAAGCAATATAACACTTATGTGATATCCCAAATTTCACCATTTAACACTTTTGTCTATTGCAGAAACGATAAAAGGGTACTGACCATACGCACCTTCAAATCAAAAATAGAACACGGATTGAACGGATTGTCATGATAAACGCTAATGCTCAGGATTAAATAGCACAGCGTCTCACTTTGACAAAGGTAGGCCGATTTTATGGAAACAAATTTACCAATGCGCAATATCGTTGTTTATCAAACCCTACAACAATTATCAGAAAATAAGAAAATGTGCTGTGCCAGTTATAAAGAACTCGTCGCAAAATCGGGTTATAGCAAAAACACAGTTCATAAGGCAGTAGAGGAATTGGTTTTACATGGGATGATCATTAGACACAAAGTCTGTCATGATCTAAAAGGCAATCTCCCGAATGTCTATGAATTCATGTCGTAGAGACGCGATGCCTCGCGTCTCATTGCGGTAAAATACCTGTTTATTTGTGCTTCAGTACTTAGGTAACTCCAAAAAATTAAAATACCCACACCTTTAATCAATCTTCTTTCATTCTCTGCGGCTCTGCGGCTCTGCGTGAGCAGACCGTTTGTGACATAAGATGCAAAATTTACGCCTAAAACCAACGCAAAATGAATGCCAAAAAACAGCCTACCCTTGTGCGCACTACCCCCCCTTTACAAAAAAGAGCTTATTTATCAAACACTTAATTTTCTAAAAATGGACAAGGGGTTCAAAAAGCAGAAAGTTTTTGAAATAATACGCCCCGCTGAATCAGGCAACAGAATGACGAGGGCAGACACGCAGAGGGGGGGGGGCAGACAGAGGGGGAGCAGACACGCAGGGGGTTCGCCCTTCCTGCTAATGTGCGTTGTCAGTATCTGGAGTAGATTTTGATAACTGATAACTGATAACTGATAACTGATAACTGACTTTACGTTAGTTTAAAGACTTTGGGAATGGGTAGGGCTTGGAAGAATTGTAAGACACTTTCGTACCATTTTATAGTACGGACTAGGGTACCAGAATTATGCTTTTTGCCAGTGTCTTGGTATTGGGCGTGTTTGCTGCCTTCTTCGGTTAGTTCGTAATAAAGGCGTTTC
>JAYQWI020001333.1:0-5131 GCA_035871815.2 Candidatus Parabeggiatoa communis | reverse complement strand
GCAGGGCTACTCTATGCACACAAATAATTTGTAACAAACTGTCGGCTCACGCAGAGCCGCAGAGCCGCAGAGAATGAGAGAAATTAAACAAACCGGCTTGAATTGCCTTTTGGGATTTATTTTTTTGGAACTTCCTAAGCTTCGTATTTTTCGTTAATTCGTTGTATTACAACAGAGAGGTCAAGAATCAAAAATGAACCTAAAAGCACTTTGGATATTTATCATTATTTTCAGTATGAGTATTTTCATTATTATGGCGTTTTATGCTGGCAAAGCCAGCACCAATATCGCAAGCATCGACAATTTGGCAACATCGCTTGATGACTTGCAACTGGATGTTCAACATCTTGAACAAGAATTGGCTAAAAAAACGGGTATCGAAGTCAGGGCCAAAAATCGCCAAGCACCCAAAGCCGATCAAGCTTTTGCGAAAGCAGAAGCTTTGCTCAAACAAGGCGATTTGGCGAATGCTGGACTATACTTTAGTAATGGCATCAGTCAAGAGCCTGGCAATTGGGCTAAAATTAACCGTTATCAACAAAGCGTGTTGGATTATTGCCGACAACGCATTGATAATGGTGACTATGAAATGGCCCTCAATGTGTTAGGTGACATGAATACTTTCATGCGTACTCAAGCACTTTATGTTCCGGTTCAAGACATTGAGAAATTGCAACAGGCCTTGACTGATAGCGCCCAATTGAAACAGTCAATTGTTGATAAAATCAATCAGGCAAGTCAAATTGAAACAACCCAATTTGTCAAAACATTGCTTAGTCAAGGTGACGAATTGCTTGCCCAAAATTCCGCCGCCGCTGACAATCCCGATAAAATAACGCCACACGTAGAGGCCTTAAAAGAAAATCTATTTGCGTTACAATCACTTGATGTTAATGTTGTCAAACAGAAGGAATCCTCACAAATCGCTCAGCAAATAACGCAATTGGAAAACACAATAGCGTCGCTTGAACAACAATTGGCAACTGCACAAGCTGCTAACACTATCTCGATACTCGCGCAACAGGCTACGCAATTTATTGATAACGCTAAAAAAGAGCCGGCACAATCTGATTTTGTTTTATATTATCTCACTTCAGCAGAATCCATAATTCGCCAATTGGTTTTAGTCGCGCCAAATCTGGAAATGGCCAAAACGCAAATTGCTACGCTCTCCGAACAACTAGATCAAGCCAAACAGGAAATTGCTAAACGACAATCTGAGAGGGTTTGGCATGAAATCGAGCAAGCATTTGAACCCATTAAACAATTTGACAAACAAATTAAAGCTCAACAGGCTATCGAACAACTGCTCCAATTTCGACAACTGCTTGCTGAAAAAGCCAGTAAATTGTCTTCAATAGAAGTGCTTGAAAAGGCACAAGCTATGATGAAAGAAATCAACAATGCGATCGCAGACTGGCGATCCGCGCAAACTCGCGCCTATGAAAAATGGGCAATTAATAAAATCACCACTTTTTACAATCGTTATCAGGATGAATTAGGTGCTGGTACTGATGAAGATCGCGTCTATTCTGGTATAATTCAATTTCTGGGTAAGATAGATATGCGCTATCTTTCTACTCCAGCACAAACGGCTTATAATGAAGCGTTCCAAAAATTTTATGGCGAACTACATGATGAGCAAAAAATTCCTATTTCCTCAGAAATGACTTTGATGGGTAAAAAACCTTTATCCGATTTTTAACTTTATGGAGGACTGATGATGAAAACTGTTCTGGGTACGCTGTTGTGCCTTTGCTTATTGGCTAGTAGCGTTTTTGCAAACACGCACTCTTATGAAAATCCGTTTATTTCTCAAACGGAAGCGACTGCTTTTGCCATTTCTGCTACAACGGGGTTTATTGTGCCTACCACTTCTCACTCGTTAGCGCAGTCAATGCAGACAACACAACTCTATTCTCAAGTGAATAATAGGGGGGGCAATTTTAATATTCCAAATCGGCATCACGACTATTTAAAATTGATGGAAACGGTTAATATCAAGGGAAAAGCCTTGGTCATCGAGAAAATGGGTGATACTGGCGCACGTCAATATGCACGTCGCATGAATTTCAAGCCCCTTTTTCAAGGAAAACCGGGACAAGGTAAAGGGTTTGATCAAGTTTATCGTTCCGGTAAACAAATTGTTGTTGTCGAAGCAAAAGGGGGAAAAAGTCCCTTAAAACAGTATTATGGGTATACCCAAGGTACGGGTCAATATTCTCTTGAAGTGGCTAAACGCACTTTAAGAAGTCCCACAGCCAGCCAAGCTCAGAAGCAAGCTGCCAAAGCAGTCATTCAAGCTTACAAAGAAGGCCGTTTAGTGGTACAAGTTGCCCGTACTCAACATGTACGTGGTGCGCCAAAAGGCACCACAGTTGAAACGATTTATGGCAAATTGGTTCTTCCGTCTACCGTCAAAATAGCCCATCAAGTCGGCCTCAAAGTGGGATTTGCAGGGGCTGGGATTGCAGGGGCTTTTGATTTGTTGAGTCAACTGTCTTCAGGGCAAGAAGTTGACTGGCAAGAAGTCGGAAAGATAACGGCACTTGGCGGAATAAGTGGTTATGCGGGTACATTCACTGGAACAGTTGTCCAACATTCACTGCTTAATAATCAATCTATGTTGCTCTCAAAACTGAGTACAAGAGCATCAGCCCCGTTGGGTGGTTTTAGTGGCGGCATGATGGCAAGTGCCGTTTTCTCATACGGTGCTTATTTCTTAGGATACTCTGATTTAAAAACGGCAAACAGAAGCATGATCGCAGGGGGTATTGGAGCCGCAGCCAGTACAATAGCCAGTGTGACAGCATTAGGTTTAGTCGCCACATTTGGTACTGCTGGTACGGGAACAGCCATTGCGAGTCTTTCAGGTGCCGCCGCGACTAATGCCACTTTAGCCTTGATTGGTGGCGGAACTTTAGCAGCGGGAGGTGGTGGTGTCGCTGCCGGTACGACGATTTTGACTGGGGGTACCGCATTGATAGTTATTGGAGTCGGTGCCGGTATCATGTATATGTATCACTTGGGTGATGAAAGCACTGAACGTAAACGAGTGCAGCACTTATTAACCCATGTACAAGGCCACTTGAATAAACCATTATGAATTAGCAAGCATAGGGTTTTTATCTATCCCCTTTTGTCCGAATCAGAAACTCAGCCAAGTTGGTGGGCAACGTCGTTGTCCATCACAACTCCTAGTTAAAACTAACTTCAATAAATCCAACAAATTCATTAAATTTTCATCAACATAAGTTGCGTTCCATTTGATCACCTAGCGTGCTTTTAATTTTTTACCACCGAGTCAGCGACATTTTAAATGATATTGAATCCATACCAAAGGAAAAACTGAAATGATTCAAAGTGCTATTGGAGTTTAAACATTACAAAACCCACTTTATCAAGAAGTCAAGTGTTTTTCGTCCAAAAATTTGGCAGAATGACTCACAATGTGAGCTATCTATCGTGATGGCCTGAATAAATGCCAATAAATTCATAGTATTTTTAAGGTTAAAGCCATTAAGTTAATTCTAGGCGAACACGCAAGGGCGGGCTGCCCCTACAGAGGGATGGTGGGCAAGCAGGCGGAGAAATCTGGGTTTATATTGAGTTCATTGTCGATAGCGATCCCACCCTAGAAATAGGGGTGAAAAAAAAGTAGCAAAAATACCTGAACAGACATACCCCAGCGCGGCTCCACATTCACGAGCTATGATCTATGACAGTGATTTAACCAACCTGATTTTATAGGTTTATTCGTTTATCGGCGCGTGCTGTACTCATCGCGTAGGGCAGATAGAACTTGGATTGTCCCGAACAGTCAGATTGTCCCATAACATTTAGGAAATATCAAAGTGCAAGATTTATCTAATATCAATGCCATTTTAGTTTATTTTGACACAAACATGTATTCGCGTCTTTTCGATGATCAAACACAACCTAATATCGAAAAAGAAGCCAATGCTTGCCTTGAAATTATTCAAGCTATCAAAATGAAAGGCTTGACCCTACTTGGTTCAGATATTGTGATGTTTGAAGTCTATAATATCCTTGAAAAAGAAAAACAGGCTAAAGTCGAAAATTATTTGACTTTATCATCTTATCATGTTGACAGCTCAGATGACATTTTAAAATTGGGTCAACAATTAGAAACACAGTGTGAAATAAAAGCGCGTGATGCTTTACATGTTGCTTCAGCAATTATCGGTAAAGCTCGCTATTTTCTTTCTTGTGATAAAAAGATCACACAAATTAAACAAGCTAAATGCTACCGTCGTTTAGCTAAATCATATCGTCAAACCTATTTTTCGGTGATAAACCCAATACGTTTCGTTGATAAAATGAAAAAAGGAGAACTTGAATGAACTTAACCGCTGCTATACCGACGACTGATAGCGTTGCCATTATTCGTGAAGGATGGCATTTATTAGTGGAACAATTAGGCCTTGAAAAGGCCACACAATTTATCGTATTAATTGAACGCGGCAAAGGTGATACCGTACAAGAAATAGCAGACTATTGGGGAAATACCGGCATAGAAGACATCCATAACCAAATTATGAATTGGAAAAAGGTTAGCCAGTAGGTTTTTCTTAACGATGGGAAGTCCAACAGATTAAATTATCATCACCATCAGTTGCCCTTCCTTTGATCACCTTTTACGGTTTTAATCCTGTCTATCCCTAATCTGCAAGCTTAGCGATTACAAATGGGAATGCACTCTACGTCAACAGGCGATTGAGGTTTGCAGATTGACGAACAGGCGCAAATTTTGAACGAAAATCATGCCGAAGAAAAATAAATTTTGAACGAAAATCGGGCAACTTTATATAAGATGTATTGAATACGGGGAATTTTGATTATAACTTGTTGGAGTTCAGACTTCGTTCTTCGCTACGCGAGATCAACTTTAGTTTGAATTGGAGCAAACTAAAGGCACTCCGAACACCCTTAACCCTTAACCATTAACTATAATCGCCACAAGGTAATCTTTTCGGGTACGCTGTCACGCGGTAATACGCCTTTGACATCAATCACAATGCCGGTGCCTTGATCTAATAGGCTTTGTAGCCCTGTCCAACCGGATTCTATAAATGCTTGATGTGGTACGGCTAAGACGATACATTGGGCT
>JAYQWI020001332.1:0-4084 GCA_035871815.2 Candidatus Parabeggiatoa communis | reverse complement strand
TATACCCTTATTGCGTAGCGACTGGTTGCGGGGTATACTCTTTTCTTCCAAATCACAAATCAGCAATATCAATTGGATCATTGACATTGATACTGCCAACAAAAAAGCCCCAAAGCTATGAAGCTAAGGGGCTTTTTTATTGAGTATTACAACGGTTTATTAATTATTTTTGCTTCAAAACTAACAACGTAATATCATCATACACCTTTTGTTCGCCAATAAATTGGCGTACATCAAAAATCACCGCTTGTTGAATATCATCAGCCGTTCTAAGCCAGTTGTGTTGGACAACTTGACATAATCGCTCTAACCCATAATATTCATTCGACAAATTTTCGGCTTCGGTAATACCATCAGTATACAGCACGACAACATCACCCGCATTCAATGGCACGGTGACTTGATGCACAAATTCGGCAATTTCTTCATCTAAGCCGATGGGAAAGCCTAAATCTAGGGTGTCGATTAATTCTAATTCCCCATTTCGCACAACAATCATTTCTTCATGTTGTCCGCTTAAATAAAGTTGATTGTCTTGATAATCGACTAAAGCCAAGGTCAAACTTTTTCCCACGTTCATTCGCTGAACATTGTGGTAAACCATTTGGTTAAGCGCACTGAAAAATTTGACCGGATCGGTTTCATTCAAGGCGAGTAACGTGCGAATTGATGATTGTATCATAATTGATAATGCACCACTTTCTAAGCCATGCCCGGTGACATCACCGATAGCGAACAAGATGCGTCCCGAATTTGTAAGTACGTCGTAGTAATCGCCACCGACTTCCTCGGCCGGTTCCATAAAACCAGCAATGTCTAAACCATCAATGGCCTCAAGTTCTTCGTCTTTGGGTAATAGCATTTTTTGTAGTCGGCGCGAGACATTTAATTCGGCACTCATCCGTAAATTGTCGGTTTTGAGTTGTTTATTAAGGGCCGTAATTTCTTGATTGGCTTGGGCAAGCTGTTCAGTGCGCCCCGCAAGTTCGGCCGTTCTTTCCGATACTTTTTGCTCAAGTGTCCGATACAAGAGCGCGTTTTCAATGGAAATAGCCAGTTGTGAACAGAGGACTTTTAGCACTTCTAAACGATTCGGGGTAAATGCGCCTGTCGTCAAGTTGTTTTCTAAATATAAGATACCCGTCAACTGACCTTGATTAACCAAGGGCATGCATAAGATTGATTTGGGACGCTGTTTTTTAATATACGGATCACGGGTAAATTGGCCATCTTGGGTGGCATGATTCAAGACGACGTTTTCTTGTGTTCTTTCCACATAGTGGATAATCGTTTCAGCAATGGGCTGATTCTCAATAGGATGCGATTGTAATACCTTGACATCATTGCTATCAATTTGCCCTTCAGCTTCAGTAACCCATCCTTCTTGTTGAGGAAGTAAAAAAAATCCTTTTTCGGCACCGGCATTTTCAATCACAATGTGCATCATTTTTTCCAAAAGCAAACCCAACACAATTTCCCCTGATAAGGCTTGAGAAGCTTTCATGACACTATCTAAATCCAACGCCTTGGAGGTACTTTGACTTGAAGTCAAAGACATTTTAGGCATCGACGTGATAAAATTCGTCTGATCAGGTGTGTTGGGCAGTATAAATTGTCGGTATTTTTCCTCTAAATCCTTTACCTTAGCTAAAGCGCCCCATTGTTGATAGCGATAATGCGCTTCTTTCATGTAGGTTCTGGCAAACTTCTCCATGCCTCGTCCTAAATAAAACTCTGCGGCTAATTCGTAAGCGAGGGCTTCTTCATGGAGATATTCGTTTTCTCTCGCACCATTAATGGCTTTTTCATATCCGTCGATCGCGAGCAAGTCTTGTCCCAAAACGCGTGCTTTTTCTGCTTCGACCAAATCATATTTGTGCTGAAAATTCATGGGCGCATGACTGGCCCAAATTTTCATTTGCTGTTGGTTATTTGCTACTTTTTCCAAAGCATCACCCGTAGAAACTGCCAGTCGAATCAGAGAAGAGTAAAAATTTTGTTGTGTCACAACAAATGTACCTACCATTGCTGGCGCATATTCTTCTGCTAAAATGATTCTTGACAGTGCTTCTTGATGATTTTTAAAGAAGTAATTCAGCATACCCGTTATATTATAAAAAGCAAAAAGAGAAGAATAATTTTGCTTTTCTCGTAATAAATCCAACAGATCTGTTTCATTAAATAGTTCACCGCTCAGAATTTGCTTATTTGTCGCTAAATTCCGAAAATTGAGAACTAATTGTCCCCATATTTTGGCATAATTCAATTGAAATTCCTGTTTTAGGGTTTTCAGTAACTCAATAGATGAGACTTGTTTCTGAAAAACCTCTTGAAGAGATTCACCGACCAAAAAGAGGTTACTGCAATAATTGAGTACGGCATAACTCGTAAATTGCGTATCGCCAGTTTCTAAACCAACTTGAATCGTTTCACGAAAGGGGGCTAAGGTATCCCGAACATGTTCTTTCCAGTGCCGTATAAAAACATTGAATTGTGTGTCTACTTTACATTTGATTTCTATCGCTTTGTATTGTGCTAACATATCCAAAGCTAATTGACCAAATTGATGACCTCGCTCAATATCGTTTAAATGAGTACAGAGAAGCAATCCATAGACGACATAGCAATACGCTGCTAAAGGCGAATTTCCATATTGGATACAAAGTTTAAGCATCGTAAAGACAATGCTGGGTAATAGCGATGGATTAGCCAAATAAGCAGACGAAAAAATAGTCTGTAAAATGTGCATCGCGGCCAGTTTATCAGGCGCTGTCATGGGGGGGAGTGTGTAAAAAAAAGCAATATTGTTCTCTTTAGGGGGAGTTTCTAACAGGCCTATATCCAAATGTTCGAGTACTTCTAGGCCCCTATCTATTGCTTGTTGCATTTTGTTTTGGGCCATATCACACTGAATTTGGATTTGATAAGCATTGATTTGATCTAAGAGTGTTTGACTGTGTTGCAAGATAATATTGGAAAATCGAGCGACTTCTTCAAAGTGACTATTAATAAAAGCCGTTTCGGCAGCTTCGTTATGCAATACTAAACAAAGTTCATAGTCTTCTTGCCACGCATGAGTGCTTAACAAATGGATACCGGTTAACATGTAATTGAAAGCGGGTTGATAAGCACTCGCTGTTTTAGCTTTCCTTCCAGCCCGTAAATTGAGTTCAGCCAGTTTCAACTTTTCAAGCTTATCAGCGAGGTAAGGCATTCCTTCATTGAAGTGATTGACAATATCAAAGAGCTTCTCCTGTTGTTCAGATTCTTTGGTATTAGCTAATAGTAACCGCCCTATCTCTAAGTGTTTACTTTGCTGTTCTGCTTCATTAATCAGTGAATAAGCGGCTTGTTGCACACGATCGTGTTGGAATTTGAAATGAGGAGTGGTTTGCTCAGATTCCAGTTGTTTATAATTATCGTCTAAAGGTAATAGCAAACCTTCTTTGATCGCTGGCCATAAATCAGACAGTATTTCTTGATCTGAATGTTGGTAAATCGTAGACAATGTGTTCAGTTCAAATTGATTGCCTATGCAAGCCGCTAATTTTAAGGCTTCTATCGTTTTGGTTGGCAACTGAGTGATCAAGTTTGTCATCAATGCTATAACGTTTGAAGTCATGCCAAGCGCCTTGATTTTGTCAATATTCCATTGCCACTTTAGTGTTTTCAAATCAAATAGCAACAAACCTTGTTGATACAAGGACTTCAAAAATTCATGAGTAAAAAAAGCATTGCCTTGGGTTTTTTCATAAATCAAGTCACTCAAAAGTTGAGCATAGATAAGCTCAGATTTTAAGGTCTCTGCAATGAGTCGGTTGATATCCTTTTGGGATAAATTTGACAATGAAATTATACTAATAAGGTCGCAAGATTGTTTCAAGTCTTCTGTGATACTCATTAAGGGATGAGTTGTATCTACTTCATTATCACGATAGGCCCCAATAATTAATAGGTGGTGGATTTCATCATCAAGCATAATGCTTTTCAATAAACCCAATGAGGCAGAATCCACCCATTGTAAATCGTCAATAAACAGAATGAAGGGATGTTCTTTATCAGATAACACCTTGACAAAGTTCAA
>JAYQWI020001331.1:0-2149 GCA_035871815.2 Candidatus Parabeggiatoa communis | reverse complement strand
AGACTAATCCGAAATAAAAAGGGTAAAATGAAAAAGATTACTCAGAAATACTCAGAAAAATCGGAAAAAATAACCCGTCAATGGGATTATATTACCCAAAAGTGTCATCAGGCTGAAAGATTTACTCAACATATCGTTGTTTTGAGTTCAATTGGATAAAGAAGCTTTTTTTGATGAGGTTTTTAAGTAAGGCAAAATTATCTTTCTTGTAGGGGGCTTGTAACGGGTTTTTGTTGTCCACCATTTTCCCTGAATCATAACGGGTGGGCAACCACGTTGCCCACTTGTCTATTTATGAGGCTTAATGGATGCTAGAAAAAATCAAGTTTGAGAAGTTTACTGCTTTTGAAAGTCTGGAAATACACTTGTCTACCGGCCTCAATATTTTCATCGGTGCCAATGGTACCGGCAAAACGCATATCCTCAAAGCCATTTATGCGACATGCGATGTCACAAAAAGTCAAAAATCTTTAGCTGAAAAGACTAACCGTGTCTTCTTACCGTCTGGCGAACAAATCGGGCGCTTGATCAAAAGAAGCAAAGCGCCTCTCTCTGGCTATTTTGAAGTCACTCGCCAAATCGCGGACAAACAAAAATCAATTACAATACGGCTTTCATTAAAAAATCACCTCAAAGAACCGGCCAAACTCTCAGGGGCTTACAAGCAATGGATGGAACACTCACTGGAATCGGTTTATATTCCTGTGAAAGATATGATGGCTAACGCGCCCGGTTTTCGATCACTTTATAATCTCCGCCATATCCACTTTGAAGAAGTATACGCAGACATCATTGACAGAGTCTTTTTAGGGCCTTTGCGAGGCCCTATAGATACGGAACGGAAAAAACTGCTGGCTATTTTGCAACAGGCCATGGCCGGCAAAATCATCAACAAAAATGAAGAATTTTTCCTCAAAAACAAACAGGGCGAATTAGAATTTACCCTATTAGCCGAAGGCATTCGCAAATTAGGGCTACTTTGGGTACTTATCCAGAATGGCACGCTTATCAATGGCGCTATACTGTGTTGGGATGAACCTGAAACCAACCTCAATCCAAAACTGATGCGTATTGTCGTAGAAATTCTTCTTGAACTCCAGCGTCTAGGCGTTCAAATCTTTCTCACCACTCATGATTACGTCGTTTTGAAAGAGTTTGATTTACAGGCGAAAAACACGGATAAGGTTCTCTTTCACAGTCTCTATCGAAACAATGGCGAGATCGAAGTCGCCTCCACAGAGCATTACTTGAACATTTCGCCCAATGTGATTGATGATAGCTTTGGAAGCATCGTTGACCGAGAAATCGACAAATCTATGGGGAATCTTGGAAAATGAAGATAGAAGTAGACGGATTCTCTTTCGATTTCACCGATGCCATTGATGCCTTTGTTTTTGATGAGAAATATAAGAGTCAATCTCACTATCACGGACTCTCTCAAGCCATGAAGGCGGTAGATATTATCGTTGAGTTGGATAACGACTATCTGTTCATTGAAGTGAAGGATTTTCATGCGCCTGATGACTACAACTTTCAAAGTGCCGTGGATGATGAGCAGAAAAAGGAAAAGCGTAGCCATTTCAATCATCTGCTCGAAGTACTCAAGTACAAGTATCGCGACACCTGGCTCTACCGGTGGGCTGAAAACAAAACGGATAAGCCCATCCGGTATCTGTGCCTACTGACACTTGATAATGCTCTGATTTCCGCGTTAAACAACGAACTGCGTAGGCAACTACCTATCGGTAACGCTAGCCCACGCTGGAACCGTGAAATAGCCCGATCTTGCGTTGTGGTTAATATCGAGCGATTTCATCGTCATTTTCCGAATTGGCAGGTGACTCGCCTTAATCAGGATGACTAATGAATGCAACCTTCATACAATTATCCCATTGATCAAACTGAGGCCTTAAAAATGTTAAATATTTTACAAGCCAGGCCTTCGCAAAATTGATTTTGCGGCTATTTTCGTTCCAACTGTTGCGGCTCATTCTGAACCGAAAAACATTTTCAAAACTCATTTTTAACCCATCATAAACAACCCAAAAGGAGATGTCATTATGATGTTATTACCTAGAACCGCCCGATGGCGTACTGTCATCGTTTCGTTATTAGCGGTGCTTATCATTCATTTTGCTCATGTGCCTCG
>JAYQWI020001330.1:0-9945 GCA_035871815.2 Candidatus Parabeggiatoa communis | reverse complement strand
CGATAGATTATTCTTTCAGATTATAGTTCGATAAGAAGGGCGCTTTTTGTTAGCGAGTGATTGGCTATTATTGGGGGGAGAGTTCAGAATAAGGGCTTTGCCGCTTGGAGGCAGGAGGGGGAGGCAATGCGATTTAGTTTTTCGATGTTCAAGTTTTTGAGTGATGGCAACCCTACGGATTGCCCATGACATGACTGTTCGTAGGGGCAATATATTCGGATAGGCCTTAATATAATAGAATGGCTTTGAGGCGGGAGGGGAGGGGGAGATTTAAAAATGGGTAGGGGAGGGGCATTGTGGTTGCCCTTTTCTGCTCCCTTAACAAATGCTTTAATTGTTCAGTGTTCATTGAACATTGATAATTAGAATTGAAAAATCAGCCCGTTATTTTTATAGGGCTGCATTCATTTTTGCTAATATCGTAACGTAAAATTTGGTGTGCATTAGTATTGGCAATCCATAGCGTGTCTTTATATAAACTTATGCCGCCTGGCTCATCTAAAGGATAACCAATCTCATGGTGGACAACTTGATTATAAGTCGCATTAATCCATTTGATTTTACTGTTATAAGTATCGGCTACCCAGATGCCTTGATGACGCTCATCCCAAGCAACACCTAATACGTGTTGTAAACGCGCTTGAGCACCTAAGCCATCTTGATCACCAAATACAAATAAACCGCGGCCGACTAATGTGGTGGTTTTGGCATCTTGCAAGTCGATACAACGCACGGCTGATGTTTCAGAATCAGCGATATACAATACCCCTTTACCTAGAGTGATTCCCGACGGTTGGGCAAATGCTGATACCTTGGGAGTACCGTCAATAATGTCTTCACGTCCTGATCCTGCTAAAACGCCAATTGTTTGCGATGTTAAGTCCATTGACCAAATTTGATGTTGCCCGGCCATGGCAATATATAAAATGCCGTTATGAACGGTTAAATCCCAAGGCGAATTGAGGGCAACTTGTAATGGGTTTTTAAAAAAAGTGCCCACGTAGCGGCCATGTTCACCGCTGCCTGCTATTGTATCAACTTGTTCTGAAGGCAAATCAATACACCGCAGCGCATGGTTTTGAGTATCGGCAACGTACAATTTTCGACCAACTTTGACTAAACCTTGAGGACTATAAAACTGGGCATTTTCTCCCACGCCATCGCTCATTCCCGGTATCCCACTGCCCAAACGACGCAGTATTTTACCCGTCCAATCCATTTCTAAAACACGGTGATGCCCAGTATCACTGACATATAAATGATCAGCACAGACGTGAATTTTTCCAGGAAATTTTAAGGGTAATTTAGGCTCAGGCTGCAATGCAATTGCCATGGGACTGTGTACTCGTCGGCCTTTACGTGTGGCATCTTCCAAATGTTGAGCAATCAAATTATTGAGTTGAGTACGTCGCCCTTCACCATTCAATACGCCTATCACATAACCTTCAGGATCAATAAGAATAATTGATGGCCAGGCCCGGATACCATAACTTTTCCACACAGTAAATGCGGAATCATGGGCAACAGGATGACGGATGTCATAACGATTAATGGCTTTTTGTAGTTGTTTAGCGACTCGTTCATTAGGAAATTTGGGAGAGTGCAAACCAATCACCGTTAAACTATCGGGATATTTTTGCTCTAAATAAGCCAAATCGGGTAAAACGTGCAGACAATTGATGCAGCAATAGGTCCAAAAATCTAATAAGACAACTTTGCCACGTTGATCTGCGATATTGATGGGGTGAGGAGTATTAAACCATTCAAGTGTGGAAGGGAGTTCAATGGCGCGTATGCGTGTGTGATTCATGAGATAGGCGGGTTTTTACGAGAGGGAAAATTGGCGGAGAGGGTGGGATTCGAACCCACGGAAGGGTATTACCCTTCAGCGGTTTTCAAGACCGCCGCCTTAAGCCGCTCGGCCACCTCTCCAGCGAGAGGTGCACATTATCTTTGAAATCGATCCATTTTGCAAGAGGGATCATGAAAATAATTTTTTTCAGTTGTTCAGTATACATAATTTCAGAAATTCATGAGTTCAGAAATTCAGAAGTTCATATATTTAATATGAATTGTGTTCTCGCAACTCATTAATGATATAGATTTTCAGGTCAATAATTTCACAAGGGCAGAAGAGGCTCGACATGCAGAGGGCAGACACGCAGAGGGCAGACATGCAGGTATGCCCCTACAATACGGTTTTATGTAGGGGCGAACCTTTGTTATCGCCCGCTGAACATTTCAAAACCGTTCAAGGGCAGAGGGGCCTCACTGCCATTTCGTCTCGGGCAGACACGCAGGTATGCCCCTACAAGTACCACATATTTAAAGGGCTGTAGGGGCGAACATAAGTGTTCGCCCTGCTTAACTTAATGGCATTGAGAGGGGCCTGCCTCTACAATATTTCTTGGCGCAACGCTTTCATCAAACCGTACACCATCACCAACATCACAAATGAGAAAGGCAAGGCTGCGATAATTGAGGCCGTCTGCAAGGCATTCAATCCCCCTAAAATGAGTAAGACACCAGCTACGGTACCTTCACCAATGCCCCAAAAGACGCGATGCTTCATCGGTGGATTCTCGTTACCGATTGACAAGATAGTGCAAACAACCAGTGTCGCTGAGTCAGACGAGGTTATAAAGTAAGAGGCAATCAGTATGGTAGCAATACCGGAAGCGAGGAGACTTATCACGCCTATATCCATTTTTTCAAAGGTGGTATAAAGTGCAATCGTCACATCATTTTTAACGGCATCAACAATGCCCGCTTGACCAATCGCAGCAACAGTTTCACCTGCTTCATTAACGAGGGTATGGAATAATTCCATATACAGTGCTGTCCCCCCAAAAAAGGTCAACCAAACGAAAGCCAGCGCGGTGGGTACCAGCAAAACGCCAATAATAAACTCACGGATTGTGCGACCACGCGATATACGGGCAATGAAGACACCTACAAAGGGTGACCAGGCGATCCACCAACCCCAATAGAAGGTTGTCCAGTATTTCTGCCAGTCGGTATTTTTATAAGAATCCGTCCAGAGGCTTAATGGAATGACGGCGCCTAAATAATCGCCAGTGCTTTGTAATAGAGTGTTAAGTAGATAGCGGGTGGGGCCGAAGACGAGGAAGAAAAGTAATAATATCATACTTAACAATAGGTTGAGTTCACTCAAAATTTTGACCCCCCGTCCAAGGCCTGAAACGACTGACAATGTGGCAATGATAGTGACAACCACAATGATGATGACTAAACTGGTTGGAAATTTGAAAAATGTTTTTTCGGCCTTCTTTTCACAAGCTTGTTTTTCATCACCTGCCAACTCGGCGCATTGTTCAGTCATATAATCCGCTTTCGCTTTCGCTTCAACCGTGCTATAAGAATCATATTGAAACAAATGCGCTAAACCGGTATCCATCTGTTTAACACCGAGGCCTAGCGAGGTTGCTAATCCAAATACTGTACCAAAGATTGCCAAAACATCGACCGCATGACCAATGGGCCCATATATTCTATCTCCAATAAGCGGATACAGTACTGAACGGATTGTTAAGGGTAACTTTTTGCGGTAAGCAAAATAAGCGAGTGACAAGCCCACGACCACATAGATTGCCCAAGGATGCAATCCCCAATGCAAAAAGGTGAGACGCATAGCCACCTCGGCCGCTTCTGGTGTCAGGCCTTCTGTAATAAAGGGGTTACTTTGGAAATGGTATATGGGTTCAGCAACACTCCAAAATACCAGTCCAATACCCATACCTGCACTAAATAACATGGCAAACCATGAAAAATAGCTAAACTCTGGTTTTTCGTCATCATCACCCAGACGTATATTCCCATAGCGGCTGAACATCAACCATAAAACAAAAAACAGAAAAAACGCCACAACGCCAATGTAATACCAATTAAGTCCCCAAATAATATTGGCCTTCAAATTATCAAACATTTCAGAAGCACTTTCAGTCATTAACGTTCCGTAAAGGACGAATACGAGGATAACGAATATTGACATCACCGCCACTGTTGGGTTTAAACCCTTAAAAAATCCAGATTCAGCAAGAACTATTTTCATAACATTTTAGTCTCTCAAAAAGGGCAATCACAAGGGATTGCCCTTACAGTATTAATTATATTTATAGGGTAAATCCGTAGGGTTGCCCCTACCATGGGTGGCATGTAGGGGCAATCCCTTGTGCGATTGGTGGTCAATTTTTTTGAACTCCATTATGACAAAACCAATCTATCTTCATTCAAACCATTTCTTCACTTTATCAGGATTCTCTTTTACCCAACGTTTGGCGTTTTCATAAGGATCGGCATCCTTTTCCGCGTTCCAAACCATCAGCTTTTCGATATCAGCCGGTTCCCAGTAAAAATTATCCAGTAGACGATAAACTTTTGGCTTATCTTCTTTCAAGCTTTTACGCACGATGGTACTGATGTGTTGGCGGTTATCCTTGGCTTGATAAATGCCTTTAGGATCGTCAAGATATTTCAAATCCCAACGGGAAAATTTCCAGTGGGGTGTCCAACCTGTCACGACGATCCATTCTTTTTTCTGGATAGCATCGGCTAAAGCGGCCGTCATAGTGGCATCGCTACCTTTTTCCAATTGAAAATTGAGGTTGTAGTGCTCCATGACATCTTTAGTCTTACTCATTAGCCCCGCGCCAGGATCAATACCTCTGATCTGGCTTCCAAACTTTTCGGCATTGGCATTCAGTTCATCAATAGAATGAATAGTGACATAACTCGGTACCACGAGGCCAATCTTGGTCCCTTTTAAATTAGGGCCTAGATTTTCTACTCTATCCTGCACAGCCTTGAAATAGTAGTCGTGAGTCGTCGGTAACCAAGCGGATACATGCCCATCTGCATCACCACTCGCAACCGCTTGCCACATCCATATAGCAGTGACTGCCATGATATCGGTATTGTACCCCTGTTCTTCTAAAACCACTTTGACGACGTTAGTACTTGCCACCTCAGTTGACCATTCAACGTAGGTCAGTGTAACGTCGCTTTCGTCGTTTTCTTCATCAGCATGGATTAGAGGCGTTAAGCCTAATAAGCTAACAAAAAATAAGGACAAAACAGGTTTGAGTGCCGGTTTCAGGATGTTTTTCATTAATAACTTTCTCCATGTTCGTAGTAGGCGATTTATCGCCTATTTCTTATAACACAGGCGATAAATCGCCTATTACAATCTACAAAGCTTATCCTCGCTCGTAGTAAGCTCTTTCCTTGATATCATTTATGACCCATTTTCTGGCTGATACGATCAAGAATCATTGCTAGAATGACTATCGCAATGCCGGCCTGAAAACCCATACCGGCTTCCAATCGTTGTATGGCTTTCCACACTTCACTCCCTAAACCCCCAGCCCCGATCATAGCGGCAATAACCACCATAGAGAGAGCCAACATAATCGTCTGATTGATTCCAGCCATGATGGTGGGAATAGCAAGGGGCAATTGTACTTTAAATAATTTCTGAAACGGCGTGGAACCAAAGGCATCCGCTGCTTCAATCAGTTCCGGTGGCACTTGTTTGATACCTAAACAGGTGAGACGGATAGCAGGTGGCATGGCGAAAACAACGGTGGAAAAAATCGCTGAAACGGCCCCTAAACCAAAAAAAGGTATGGCTGGAATCAGGTAGACAAAAGCGGGCATGGTTTGCATAAAATCCATCAACGGCATAATAATGCGGTAGGCCGTTTTTGAAAGAGCGGCTAATATGCCTATAGGTATGCCGAGTAAGACAGTCATTAAGGTGGCAACAATCACTAGCGTCAGCGTTTCTATCGTCGGTTCCCACAAGCGCAAATTCCAAATCAGACAGAAGCCAACAGCCGTAAAAAGGCTTACTTTTCGCCCGGCAAGTTGCCAAGCTATCAGAGAAAAAATAGCAATCACGATCCACGGGGGAAAGTACATCAGGCCATCCACGATGTGAACAATCATATTTTCAAGATGTTCGCTAATCGCCTTAGTGAAAAAGGCGACGTTTTCCGTTAGGAAATCCAGAGCGTGATCTGTCCAATCATCTAATGGCAGCTTAGGTACCGATAATCCTTCCATTACTCAATTTCTCTTTTAGCCAGTGCTGCTAGAACACTGTTATTGATAACGATGCCTTGAAGTTTGCCTCTTTCATCTACAACCGGTAGTTCTCCAGGCCATTTAGCCAAGATAGCAATCACTGTTGTTAAAGGCTCTGTTTTGGTAACCGTTGGGACCTTAGATTCTATGATATTGGCTATGGTTTTCTCACCCCTTTCCAGCGCGGCATTTGTGATTTCAATTCGCACCACGCCCAGGAAGGTGTGATCTCGCTGTATAACCAAGAGGCAAGATAAACATTCTGCCTTCATCTGTTTGAGAACAGTACGGGGATCATCGTCTGGGTAGGCAACGACACCGACTGATGTTAGCACGGAGTGGGTCGTCAGCACCTTGGATTTATCCACATTCTCGACAAATCGCTTCACATAATCATTCACAGGTGCCATGATAATCTCCTCCGGCGTACCCACTTGAACCACTAGCCCATCTTTCATCAGAACCACACGATTGCCTAGTTTAAGGGCTTCGTCTAAATCATGGGTAATAAAAAGAATCGTTTTCTTCATGCGATTTTGCAGAGCAATCAGTTCATTCTGCATATCGCCACGTATCAAGGGATCTAATGCGCTGAAGGCCTCATCCATTAAGAGAATATCAGGCTCGATTGCAAGGGCACGGGCTAGACCGACTCGCTGTTGCATACCGCCACTCAGTTGATTCGGCATCGCATCTTCCCAGCCTTCCAAACCGACTAACTTAAGTGCCGCACGCGCCTTCTCAATACGCCCTTTTTTTTCCTGATGTTGAATTTCCAAACCATATTCAACATTATTGAGTAGATTACGATGAGGAAAAAGGGCAAAATTTTGAAAAACCATACCGAATTTATGTCGGCGTAGTTCTAACAAGGCGTGCTGATCTAAGGTTGTGATGTCTTTTCCATCTATGATTATCTGACCAGAAGTGGGTTCAATAAGTCGGTTAATGCAACGAATAAGGGTGGACTTACCGCTACCACTGAGTCCCATTACGACCAAAATTTCACCTTCTTGAACTTCAAAAGACACCTTATCCAAACCAACAGCTTGTCCAGTTTGGTTGAAGATATCATCCTTACTCATGCCTTGAGAAAGCCGCTCAAGGGCATGTTCTGGATGTTCTCCAAAAATCTTCGTTAGCTTAACGACTTTGATTTTTTCCATGTCACTTTAGTAGCGAATAGCGAAGAATTAACAAGATTTGAGGCGAATTAAATATTAAACCTAAATTGAGCGATTCTTTAATTTGAATTTAATTCTTATTCAATAATATCAAAATGATAGCATATTCGAGTTAGTCACCCATTGGGTGAACAATATAAAATACATTAAAAATCATTATATCAATCAATTAACTCATATCAGCTAACAAGAATCGCTCAATTTAGGTTAAAATATTATGAATGAGGTTCGAGTGAAAAGAGGTTCTTTTCAATCAATTTTATTGATCCATTTATGAGATAGTCACTATTTAATTTTTGCGAAAGTGCAAAATACCCCAAGAGAGATATCCTTTTTTACCCACTTCAATCCAGTGATTGAGACCCACTTTCATACGACCAATATATTCTTGAGAACAATTTTTCAAGAGTTCACTGTGGGTTTCAACTTCCAGAAAAATGCGGTTATAGTGATTCACGAGCTGTTCACTCATTTCTATGATATTAATTTTTTCAAAACCCACTTCTTTTGCTGTTTTGCTGTAAAAACCAATGGAACCCATTGAATCAAGATGGATTCTATCTAAAACGGGTTGCAAGACACCTTCAGGGCAATCATCGCTTTGCATTGGATCAGTAAAAATAAACTCTCCGCCTGGTTTGAGAACGCGATAAACTTCTTCAAACACTTGGCGGCGATTGCCACTATGCAAAATGGCATCTTGAGACCAAACCACGTCATATTGTTGATCTTCTGAAGGAATCTCTTCAAAGTTGCCGTTTATGATTTCAAGTTGATCAGCTATCCCCTCTTTTTGATTCAATTGGTGGTTACGTTGGTTCTGAACTTCGCTCAGATTCAGACAGTCAACATGACAACCGCTGTTTTTTGCCAGATAACGAGCACTACCACCATAGCCAGCACCGATATCCAACACACGGGTAGATTCAGTCAAGGTGAGCATTGATGCGATTTTTTGAACTGTGCGGTGGCTCGCATCGAAAATAGAATCTGTTTCAGTTTCATAAAGGCCGATATGAATATCTTCGCCACCCCATATTGTGCCATAGAAGCTATTTGCATCGGCACTGTTGTAATAATTACGGGCTATTTCAACTGTGTTGGAATATTTTGAACTCATTGTGTGACTTGTCCTTATTTAATTTTCTAATGCTTATGATTTTTCAGCAACATGGATAAAAAAATCAGGTTCTTCATGGCGGTAGGTTTCCTGAAAATCGCCGTAGGTTGTAATACGTTGAAAACCAACTTCTTTCATCAAATTGCGTAAATACTTCTTGCGTAGCGGATACATATTGAGATGAAAAACGGAGTTATCAGGAAATTCATAACGAAAACGGGCTAAACCTTCATCCAAATGTTCCGGCTCGGCTTTCACATTTTCTCCACAATAATAGTAAATATGTTTCGACGAAAACCCATGAGCCAGAATGCTATCATAGTTACGATGATCTAGAATGAGAAGACCATCAGGATGTAGCGCAGCATAAAATTCAGCCAGTGCTTGATGGCGATCTATTTCTGAAAACAAATGAGTAAAAGAATTGCCTAGACAAATAATGGCATCAAACTTTTCACAAACGTCGCGCTTAAGCCAACGCCAGTCTGTCTGTATCGTATTTAAAATAAAATTGTTCTGATGAGCATTTTCAGACGCTTTGGCAAGCATTTCTGAACTGCCATCTGCGCTAACAACTTCAAATCCGGCTTGAAGTAAACGCACAGAATGAAAACCAGTGCCGGTTGCGACATCCAAAATTCGGTGTACCCCCTTTTGACGCAAAACATCAATAAAAAAGTGCCCTTCACCTTGTGCCCTTGCTTCCCAATTAATTAATTGATCCCAACGCTCAACAAAAGCTTTGATATATTCTTCTTTGTACTTATCCGTTTCACGAACCGCAACTGGATTTGGGCCGTAATCTTGTGTTTGAGTCATTAATGAATCTCCTGTTTATTCTCAATCCTTTACAGAAAAATAGAAATGTATACTTTAACACTTCTGGGTACTTTTAAGTAGGTTAACTGTTGAATCCTATACCAGTATTACTTTTGATATTGCACAATGTTATGAATTTATTAAATTATTGATTTTAAAGTATTTTATGGCGGGATTGATGTTTTTAAGCATTTTGAATTGAATTTTTGTTATTCTCCACTTAAATTCAAGTAATTATTTTTTGACTTTGAGAAAATCTGGCGTGGATTATAGACACACTTTAAATACAAATCAAATGAAAAAAATATAAAATTTCACGCCACCAATGTTTTTGCGCGCAAAAACGGAGAATGGGGCGTGTTTTTGGGAGGGAATGGCTGTATTGCGTATTGTGAATAATTTGACAATGTCTTATTGAAAATAATCGGTAGGCTAATCATAAATCGCTAAAGTGCGTGAGATCGGTAATGTGATATTCTGAAAGAATTAATGCTAATTATTAATTTCTATTAATAACCCTCCATCAATAAAAAAGGGCGAACACAAAGGTTCGCCCCTAGAACTGGGATTCATGCTGCTCTATTCAGTTGTGCAAACCCAGGCCATACCCTCTATATCTTCATAAGAAGTGGCCGGCATATTAGTGACAGGTTCAATGACACAATCGCCCCCTTGACTGCTTTGGGCTAGATCAAGTTCGTAAATCACATCATCACC
>JAYQWI020001329.1:0-6055 GCA_035871815.2 Candidatus Parabeggiatoa communis | reverse complement strand
CCGTACATCGACAATGATAGCCTGCTGTATTGCTCTTGCTGAATGATGCCAGTTGTGACTGATGATCTCACACAACCTCTCTAATCCATAAAGCGTCTTCTCTAAATTTCTCGCTTCAGTTATCCCATCTGTATACAAAACAATCCCATCGCCTTTTTGTAATTGTATTTCCTGTTGTGAAACAAATTCGGCAATATCGGCTACCACGCCAACGGAAAAACCTAAATCATAAGTATCAATTCGTTCAACTTGCCCCCCTTCACGCACCACTAATATCTCTTCATGTTGTCCCGTTAAACTGACACGCCCGGCTTCATAATCTAATAAACTGAGCGTTAAATTCTTATCAATGCCCATTCGTTGCACATTCTTATAAATGGCGCGATTGAGCAGGATTAAGAAGGTTTCAGGGTTCTGAATGTCGGTTGTGAGTAGCGTTTCTACGGCAGTTTGTACCATCAGCATTAAGACACCACTTTCAAGTCCATGCCCCGTCACATCGCCAATACCGATTTTGATGCGCCCTTCATGTACTTGCACATCGTAGTAATCGCCGCCCACTTCATCAGCCGGTGCCATAAATCCAGTGATATCTAATGCCTCAATCGCCTTCAATTCTGAATCACTAGGTAACACCATTTTTTGCAGTTTTTCGGCTACATCAAGTTCCGCTGACATTCGCATATTTTCAGCTTCAAGACGCTGATTCAGGCGAGTAATTTTATCATTCGCTTTAGCGAGTTGAGCGGTGCGCTGTTCCACTTTTTCTTCTAGTGTTCGATATAACAACGCATTTTCAAGAGAAATGGCTAATTGAGAAGACAGTATTTCAAGCACTTTAAGTCGCGCCGGGGTAAACGCACCTGCCATTAAATTATTTTCTAAATAAAGCAAGCCAATCAGTTGCCCTTGATGAAGAATAGGGCTACATAAAACGGACAGGGTTTGATGTTGGCGAATATAACTCTCTTCTCTATAATTCTGCTCTCGCATCGCATTCGCTAACACCACTGGCTCATGCGTTCTCACCACGTAATTGATAATCGCGGTTGACAACTGGCCTTCAATAGGCAGAGACTGCAATACACTGATTTCATTGACATTGATCGTCCCTTCTGCTTCAATAACCCATTCATCCTCTTTATTCAGAATCAGTAAACCCCGTTCAGCGCCGCCATTTTCAATAACCGTGTGCATTATTTTGTCTAACAAACGACTTAACACGATTTCTTTAGACAAGGTTTGAGCCACTTTCATAACACTGTCTAAATCTAACCAGTTCGATGTACTTTGCCGAGTAGACGTAGAAAGCATGAGTGTCGCAGTTGTCACCATTGCAGCTTCAGCTTGGGACAGGTTCTGTGCTAACCATTGCGGATATTTGTCAACTAAATGCTTCACTTTAGCCATCGCTCCCCATTTTTGATAGGCATAGTGAGCCTCACGCAGATAGGTTTGGGCAAATTTATCCATACCCTGCTGCGCATAAAAATGAGCGGATAATTCATAAGCTAAGGCCGCTTCTTGGAGGTATTCATGTTGATTGGCACCCGCAATCGCTTTTTCGTATAACTGAGCGGCAAGCCAATTGTCTCCCAATATGCGTGCCTTTTCCGCCTCGACTAAGTCATACTTGTGTTGATAATTTGCGGGCGCATGATGCGCCCAGTTTCTCATCTTTTCCTGATTCAAAATCACCTTATTTAACACACTTTCAGGATTGGGATGGTTCGGATAAACGGCCAACCTAGCCAGTGAGTCGTAAAAATGACAGAAAGGCACGACCAACAACCCTACCGCACCATCTAAATAGTTTTCGGCAAGTGTGGCATTTTCTACCGCTTGCTCATATTCTCCAAATAGGTAACAGAGCATGATTTTGTTCAAGTAGAAATGACTGATGACGGTTCTATCGTTTGCTTTCAGATGAAGTGGCAGCATCTTCTCCTCATTGTACGATTCGCCGATTAAAAGCCACGGTGGTTGATTCGGCGAATCAGAAGTGCCGCCTATTAAGTTCAACACAGCTTGCCGATACATTTCCTGCCAATGAAGTGGTGTTTCTTGCTTCAGTTGAGCGATTTTATCGCAATACACTGCCATATCTTGTTCAAGCTTGGACAGTTCCTGACCAGACAAATAAGCATGATAGTCATGTACCACAATACACCAAGCCGCCCATTCTAAATCACCGGTTTCGAGTCCGCTTTGATATCCTGCCAATAGCGGTGGCAAGGTGTCTTTAACCGGTTCTTTCCAATGCCTGACGAGGTTATTGATGATCACAAAGGTTCTGGCTTTCAGTTCTTTAGCCTGGAAATGTTCCAATAGATTGAGAGCCAATTGACCGAATTGATAACCCGAATCAATGTCAGAAACAATCGCGCAGAGAATCAAACCGTAATTGGCATAAGCAAAAGCCGATTCTGCCGTATTGCCATATTCAACCGACAAATTAACCTGTTTAAACACAAACAGTGGCATCAAAGCCGGTGCCGCTTGATAAGAGGCGGAAAAAACACTTGATAAAATCCGCATCGCTGCTAAGTTGAACTGATCTGTCATTTCTGGCCATTCAATGAGAGCATCAATGGACTTGCCCGCTAAACCGGATTGTGTTGCCTGTAGTGCTGGCATAAAATCATCTTGACTCGGAGAAGCGGGAAAAGTGATACCCAACAAGTCTAAAATTTCCAATCCCATATTGACGGCTTCGAGTAATTGGTTTTGAGCTTGTAAGGCATCAATCTTAACTTCATAAACACGGACTTTGTCTAACAGGGTTCGGGCATGTTGCAGGATTTCTGTTGCCAAGCTGTCCATCTGTTCAAAATCGCCTTTGAGATAGGCGGTTTCCGCGCTTTCCATGCACAATGCCAGTGTCAAATCATACTGCTGTTGCCAACTCTCCTCAGCTAACAATTCTCTGCCCATGTTCAGATATCTTAAAGCCGGTTCATAAGCGGCGGCCGCTTTCGCTTTTTTTCCAGCGGAGAGATTCAATTGGGCAATCTCATACGCCTCGGTTTGATTTTTAAGCAGGAAAACGCCCAGATTAAAATGATCGACTATTTCAAAAATGTTTTCTCCCACATCAGTCATGCTGGCTTTCAACAATCTACCCATTTCCAAATGAAGGGCCGGCCTATCAGTGTCAGCTATCAAGGAATAAGCCGCTTGTTGAATACGATCATGTTGGAATTGAAAGCGGGTTGTCACAACCCCTTTTTCCCGTTTTTCCACTCGTTTATAATGCGCATCCAAAGGCAAGATGAAACCGCCTTCTATGGCATTCCAAAGATGAGCTAAGGTGTCTGCTTCTGAAAAGGGGTAGATAATCGACAAGGTTTCCAAATTAAATTGATTACCAATACAGGCCGCCAATTTTAAGACAGCAGTCGTGTTAGTCGGCAATTTTTCTATCTTAGCGGCCATTAATTCCACCACATTGTCAGTTATGCCTTTTTCGGCACAAATTGAGATATCCCATTGCCATTTTTGCCCCTTGACATCAAAAACTAATAAGGCTTCATCATACAAAGATTTCAAAAATTCGTGTGTAAAAAAAGCATTACCGTGTGTCTTCTCATAAACTAATTGAGTCAACGTTTCAACCTCGTCATAGGTTGACATTAAGGCATCTGTCATCAAGTGGTTGACATCAGCGACGGCGAGATTTTGCAAGTGAACCGTGTTAACGGTGATATCCGCTTTTTGTAACTCATCCAGCAATCGCATCAGTGGATGAGCCGCATCCACTTCATTATCGCGATACGCGCCAATCATCAAAAAAGAGTGATTATCTGTTTCTGTCATCAAGAGTTTTAACACATTAAAAGAAGCAGAATCGGCCCATTGTAAATCATCTATAAACAACACTAACGGATGTTCCGCTTGACAAATCGCCCTGATAAAGTTTTGAAAAACAAGATTAAAGCGATTTTGGGCCTCAAGGGGGCCGACTGCGATAACGGCAGGTTGTCGGCCGAGTACTAATTCTAATTGGGGAATGACATCTATTAAGACTTGCCCATTATTGCCCACAGCACTGAGAATTTTTTCCCGCCATTGTTTTAAGTGTTCAGTTGATTCAGTCAATAAATAATGGCAAAATGCGTTAAAAGCGATTGTTAAAGCAGAATACGGAATATTGCGTTGATATTGATCAAATTTACCGGCCGCAAAATAACCCCGTTTTTCCGTCATGGGCTTATGGACTTCATGCACCAAAGCCGATTTACCCACACCAGAATAACCGGCCACTAATATCAATTCGCTATTCCCCTGACTGACACGTTCAAAGGCTTGCAATAACACTTTGATTTCATTTTCGCGCCCATAGAGTTGTTGTGGAATGTGCAATTGAGATGAAAAATCGTGTTGTGCTAATTTGAAGGGCAAATCGCTACGGTTTTTTAAACCGTCTAAATTTTTAAGACAGTTTTCCAAATCAGCCTTCAAACCAAAAGCGGATTGATAACGATCCTCAGCATTTTTTGCCATCAATTTCATCACAATGTCACTGAGAATAGGGGGCACATCAGGATTGAGCTCACAAACCGGGGTTGGCATTTTGGCAATGTGACAATGGACTAATTCCATCGCATCGGTGGTTGTAAAGGGTAATTGTCCCGTGAGTATTTCATAGAAAGTCACACCCAATGAATATAAATCAGTGCGATAATCGACACTGCGATTGACACGCCCAGTTTGCTCTGGCGACAAATAAGCCAAAGTACCTTCTAATTGCTCCGGGTTTTTAAAGGTAGAGTTTTCACGCGGTAAACGGCTGGCAATACCAAAGTCAATGATTTTTAATTGATGCGTGCTATCATTCCAAATGATATTGGCCGGATTAATATCCTTGTGGATAACATGAGCGCGATGAATATGCCCGAGACTATCTGCAATTTGAATGGCAGGCGATAAAAAAGCCTTCATCGTCAAACGCCGATCCTGGCATTGCTTGAATGAATCACCGCCAAAATCTTCTAATATAATGATCAAGGTATTCTGATATTTTTGAATACCATAAGTTTTAATAACCCCGACCAGATCAAAACTTTTGATGATTTCATATTCTTGCCAATAGCGATTTAATTCTTCTGGCGTAGGATAGTCTTGTTTGAGTACTTTGAGAATAACCGCTTGATTATCCTCTTCTCTAAGCGCACGATAGACAAGAGAATTAGCACTTTCGTAAATTAAAGTAAGGGAATGATAATTGGGAAAAATCATATCGGGTTTCTCCTGTATCAGTTATCAGTTATCAGTTATCAGTTATCAGTTATCGGTTATCGGTTATCAGTTATATTTTGACAGCTAACTAAAGCCAACAGCTAAAGCAGTTGTCTAAAAGCTCAAGTCACCTAAAGGTGACTATACTTAGCATTGTCATAAGGTAGCTATTATTAAATTTGACAAACAACTTGCATCAGACAGCCTTAAGCCTTAAGCTTTTCATGCCAAAGTTTTTGCGCGCAAAAACTTGTTAAAACTGTTATCTGAAAGCTTAAGTCAGGTGCTGGTCACTAATCAAATATATCTATAGCATTTAATCCCTTTAATGTGTCGCAAAAGTAGATTTCTTATGTAATAATTTACGATATAGTCACCTTTAGGTGACTTGAGCTTTCAGACAACTGCTTTAGCTGTTGGCTTAATGTGGAATGGATTTTTACTTCAGGGCTAAAGCGCTTGTGTAACGGTGGACTGTGTTCAGCGTTCTAAAGAGGGATGACTCACCTCTATTATAATTAATATTGGGAGCAATTTAGCAAAAATAGTGCTTTGAGGTTGTTTAGCCAGCACTTATTGGGTTATCCTGCAAATGTAAGTTTAAGGATCGAAATCAGGCCTTTTATGGGTAGGTGTGTGGGCTTGCCCCATTGGTTGCTTTGGTTAAAAACATCACTACCACTTCATCAACTATTAGAATCATTTAACAATGAATCATCAAGCTTTACTTAAAGCGAATCAATTACTTAAACTCGCTTTGAATAACCATACTGACCAAATCTATCATCTTTTGAATAACCTAGATGGCAGTCCTAAA